>CAZJXZ010000121.1:0-3149 GCA_964549955.1 uncultured Eubacteriales bacterium | reverse complement strand
TGAGTAAGTTATAAAATGTAAAAAAGATGAAAAGCGAGCCAATAAAGCCGAGTCTTTTAATTCTTGCTGCGGGAATAGGCAGCCGTTATGGCAGCTTGAAGCAAATGGATAGATTTGGCCCATCAGGAGAGACTCTTGTCGATTACTCGATTTATGATGCGATAAGGGCCGGTTTTAGAAAAGCTGTTTTTATCATCTGCAAAAGTATAGAAGATGAATTTAACGCCATCCTGGCCAAGAAGCTCCAAGGAAGAATAGAGGTTGACTATGTCCTGCAAAGACTCGAAGATGTTCCGGCTGGAATCAAAATCCCTCCCAGCCGAGAAAAGCCCTGGGGAACCACTCACGCTGTCCTGGCCGCATATCCAAAGATAAAAGAACCTTTTGCCGTCTTGAATGCCGACGATTTTTATGGCGCCAATTCATTCAGAATAATCTTTTCCCATCTTATATCTCTGGGCAGAGGCAAGGAAGAGACTTACTGCATCGTCGGCTACAGGCTGTCCAAAACGCTTTCCGAGCACGGCCATGTGGCCAGGGCCATCTGCGAGCTTGACGAAGAAGGATATTTGAGGAGCATAGTCGAAAGACTGTACATAAAAAAAATCGAGAACAAAATCTCATATCAGGATGAAGAGGGCCGCTTGATCGAGATTAAAGGAGACCCGATGGTCTCGATGAACATGATGGGCTTTACTCCTTCAGTCTTTCCTCATCTCAAGCTCTATTTCGAGAAATTCATTCAAGAGCACAGCCAAAATTTAAAGGCAGAACTCTATTTACCGAATGTCGTCAACGAGATTATCAAAGCAAAAGCTGCCAAGGTTAAAATATTGAGCACTGACGAGGACTGGTTCGGTGTGACCTACAAAGAAGATAAAGCCAATGTCATCAAAAGAATAGGAGAGCTAGTCAAGAAGGGAATGTATCCAAGAAATCTTTGGGAAGTATAGAGAACCTGAAGACATGGAATACGATTTAAGCTCAATCATCAAGAATTTCAAGATCGAAGGAACCTTTCTTGACGCACAGCCCTTTGGCTCAGGACATATCCATGACACATTCCTGGTACGAACTGCGGAAGAGGCCGCGAATGACTATCTATTGCAGAGAATAAACAATTACGTGTTCAAAAATGTCCCGCAGCTGATGAGCAACATCGAAAAAGTTACAAAACACATCCAGAAAAAAATAAGCCTGAGCTCAGAGCGAGAAGCAGCGCGCCAGTGCCTGACTTTTATTCCAGCAAAAGATGGAAAATATTACTACCAGGATTCGGCTGGCAACTATTGGCGGGTGTGCATTTTCATCGGCGACAGCCGCTCTTATGATGTCGTCGATAGCCCGGAAAAGGCCTATTTGGGTGGAAAAGCTTTTGGGAAATTCCTGGCATTATTGGCAGACTTGCCGGCAGATTCCCTTTACGAAACGATTCCTGACTTCCACAACGTTGAATACCGCCTTGATAAATTTCATGAGACTGTGAAAAAAGACCCCGTGCAGCGGGTCAGAGAAGTCTTGGATGAAATCAAATTTGTTGCAGCTCGCGAGGAGGAAATGAAAAGCATCATCCGCCTGGGCAGGGAAGGAAAAATTCCCAAAAGAGTGACGCATAACGATACAAAGTTCAACAACATCCTTTTCGATGATGCCGGCAATGTTCTCTGCGTGACCGACCTCGATACGGTCATGCCCGGCTATATCCACTATGATTTTGGCGATGCCATCCGAACAACGGCCAACACCGGCGCTGAGGATGAAAGAGCCCTGAGCCGAGTATCGATGGATATTCAACTTTTTGAAGGCTTCTCCAGAGGTTTCCTCGAGGAAACAAGAGCATTCCTGACTGAAACTGAAATTGACTATCTTGCCTTTTCTGGAAAATTGTTAACGTTCACCATCGGGCTTAGGTTCTTCACAGACTTTATCGACGGCGATAAATATTTCAAGATTCATCGCCAAGGCCACAATCTCCACAGGGCAAGAGCTCAGTTTAAGCTCTTGCAGAGCATGGAAGAGCAATATGAGGCGATGAAGGCCATAATAAAGGAAATAGCCGAAGGTTAAAGCACAAAAGCGAGAATGAATGCTCAAGCCAGAAAAAATTACTGAAACTGAGCCCCATAAAATTAATCTAAAGAGATTGCCACGGCGCTTCGCGCCTCGCAATGACAAGGTGGTGGCCACGCTCCCTTCGGTCGCTCACAATGACTATGCAATAATATCCGTTTCGCTATTATTTTAAAATTTTTATAGGTTGAAAAATGGCGGCAATCGATATCGGCATCGTGGCTCTGTTCCTGGTCTTTCTCTTCTTCTTTGGGTCAATTTTTTTCAAATGGATCAAGAATCCAGACGACTTTTTTGTGGCAGGGAGGATGCTGCCTCCTTTTATCCTGGCTGCGATTTTGACAGCGACTAACGTCAACCTTTACAGTTTTGTCGGCCAGGCCGGAAAGGCCTATGAGCGAGGGATCTCCATTGTCTGGCACACATGGACAGGAAACATGGCGCTTGTCCTGGCCGGGCTCTTCGTTCTTCCCATCCTGAGGCGCCTGGAGATCAGAACAATCCCTGAGTTCCTCGAAAAACGATACGGCCTGGGCATGAGAGTGCTGATTGCTGTTCTCTGGATATTCCGGCTTTCTTTCTGGCTGGGAATCGTGCTTTATACCGGCGCTACTGCCGGCGTTGTCATCACCGGAACAGGCGAAGGCTCATACATCATCTGGGCGCTTGTTTTTTCAGTGATCACCATCATCTATACCACGGCCGGAGGGATGTGGTCAGTGGCTTTCACCGATGTCCTTCAATTCAGCCTGATGCTTTTGGGAGCTTTGATCTTTTTCCCGATTATCATGATTCGTGCCGGAGGATTCACTGGAATCGCCAAGAGCCTCTCCCCTTCTTATCTCGAGCTTGTCCCCCAGACAGGCCAGTTGAACTGGGCTTTCATCCTGGCCATCTTTCTCCTCGGGATTCAGTGGGCATGCACCGACCAGGGAATGCTGCAGAGGGCATTTTCAGGAAAGGATGTTAAAAGCGTGGCTAAAGGGCTGATCCTCTCCGGTATCCAGACAACGCCATTTGCCCTTCTCTGGTACCTGCCCGGCCTTGCGGCCAAAGTTATCGACCCGGGCATTAAAGCT
>CAZJXZ010000120.1:0-7628 GCA_964549955.1 uncultured Eubacteriales bacterium | reverse complement strand
AAGCTTCTGACTCCAGGGCAGGGGATTGAGTGGTCTCCAGTCCTGACTTCAAACAATAATGACTTAGTCTTTTTCTGCTCAACTTTCTCGCAGCCTGCAGCCCCTGCTGTCATGGATCTTAAAGGAAAGCAGAGACGGCTTATAGCACCTGAAGCGATCCTGAAAGAATTTCCTCAAAAAGAATTGGTCGAACCTCAGCAAGTTATTATTAAAGCGCCTGATGGACTGGATATCCACTGCCAGCTGTTTCTGCCTAAGGGCGCTAAGCCTGGAGACAAGCGGCCGGCTGTGATCTTCATGCATGGCGGTCCGATTCGCCAAATGCTCCTTGGCTGGCACATGAGGGATTATTATCATAACTCCTACGCCTTCAACCAGTACTTAGCCAGCAAAGGCTACCTGGTCCTTTCTGTCAATTTCCGCTCGGGCATTGGATATGGATTTGATTTCCGCCAAGCCCCCAACCAGGGCCCGCGTGGGGCCTCTGAATATCAGGATATCGTGGCTGTTGGACGCTACCTTCAGAAGCGGCCCGAGGTTGACCCGAACAAAATAGGTCTATGGGGAGGGTCATATGGCGGGTACCTCACTGCCCTCGGACTTGCCCGTGATTCTGAACTTTTTGCAGCTGGAGTTGATCTCCATGGTGTCCACGACTGGTCCCTCTTCGCCAGGCGCCGCGATGGTGGAGGATGGGGAATTCAAGGCGAAGACTTGATGAATATGGCTTTTCAGTCTTCCCCTGTAGCCGATGTCTATTTCTGGTCTTCTCCGGTTCTTTTTGTCCATGGGGATGATGACAGGAATGTCGATTTCATCCAGACCACAGACCTGGTTCAGCGCCTGAGAAAACTGGGCAAAGCCAAGGTCGAAGTTCTTGTCTTTCCTGACGAAGTGCACGGCTTTCTCCGCCATGATATCTGGCTAAAAGTCTACAGAGCTGCCGCAGACTTTTTCGACAGGACACTGATGAATAAAAGTCAGTGATTAAATACTGAAAATTCCGGCAGGCAAGCCAAGGAGGAGAGCAAAGAGCTAATTTTTACCCACTCGCCTCCTGATAATCGATATCTATTCCCTTACTTCTGACTCTTGGCTATAGACCAGCTTCCCACCAATATAAGTCTGCATAACTCTCAGAGTAAGCAGCTTCTGGCTTGGGACGCTGAGGATGTTATCAGAAAGAACGATAAAATCAGCGAGCATCCCTGGAAGAATTTTTCCTTTTATACCTTCTTCAAATCCAGAGTAAGCTGACTCCACTGTATAAGCCTTTAAAACTTCCTGACGGGAAAGGCATTGCTGGGGATACCAGCCTCCTTCTGGCTGGCCAGCAGCCGTCTGGCGAGTCTCAGCAGCATACATTCCATAAAAAGGGTTTAGAGTCTCTCCAGGAAAGTCGGAATTGAGCGCTAAGTGGATGCCGGTCTTGAGAAAAGAGCGCCAGGCATAGGCTCCTTTTGTCCGCTCCGGGCCAAGGCGAGCCTCTGCCCAGGACATATCAGAGGTGCAATGCGGGGGCTGCATGCTCACCACAATTCCCAAGGGAGAAAATTTTGCGATATCATCTATGGAAACAACCTGGGCATGTTCTACCCTAAGCCGATGATCTTTGGCATCAGGAAAATCTGTAAGAGCACGAGCGAAGGAATTTAGAGTTATGCGGTTTGCCCTGTCCCCAATGGCATGAGCAGCAACCTGAAGGCCGCTCTTAAGGGCTTGAACAGTCAATTGATAGAGAGAATCTTCACTAGTCACGATAACGCCTTTATTATCAGCAGTATCGCTGTAGGGCTCAAGAAGGGCTGCTCCACGCGAGCCGAGAGCACCGTCTACAAAAATCTTTATGCAGCGAACAGTCAAAATATGGCCCGGGTCAATCTCAGGACCCTTGATGAAATAAGGCTCTATAAGTTTATTATCTGTTCCATCGAGCATGACATAGATTCGGCAGGTAAGCTTGTTTTTTCTTTTCAAGGAGCGAAAGGCTTCGAGCATGGCTGCTGTGGTGTTTGCCTCATGGACAGTTGTCAGGCCGTATTTCAGACATTCATTGAGGGCGAGAATTAAAGCCTTTTCAACCTGGGCCTGGCTCAGCGGCGGCACAAATCTCGCCACAAGTTCCTGAGCTTTATTGGTCAGTATCCCAGTGGGCTGTCCGGTTTTGGCATTTTTTATGATTTCACCGCTCTCCGGATTCGGAGTATCATCAGTTATTCCTGATATCTCCAAGGCTCTCTTGTTGACCCAGCTGGCAAATCCATGCAGCCCCCGAAGGAAAACCGGGTTTTTTGGGGAGGCCTTATTGAGCTCATCATTTGTCGGATAGTTCTTAGCCCAGGCTCCTTCATCCCATCCCCAGCCGATGATCCACTCTCCTTCTTCAGTTGCTCGGATACGGTCCTTCACCCTATTGACAGCTTCTTGAGGCGTACCGACTCCGACAAGATTCAACTCCAGAAAGCTCTGTCCAAGGCTCAAAAGATGGCCGTGGGACTCTATTATCCCGGGCATGACCGTCTTGCCTCCAAGGTCAACAACCTCAGCTTCTGGAGAGGAATTCCTGATTTCGGTCGTGGTCCCGATGGAAAGAATTCTTCCTTGAGCCACAGCCAGAGCTTCAACCTGAAGAATCCTATCATCCATGGTCAAGACACGGCCGTTAAGAAAAATCTTCTCTGCTTGGAGTAGGTTGCGATGTCCGCTGCATCCGCTGACCATTAGAACCCCCACAGTGAAAACAAAGAGCTTGAGGATGGATGTCGACAATAGGCTATTTCCAGACATCTGAGAGCCTCTCAGCTATATCTTTATATTTAAAAATTGCTATAGGATGTTGCTTGGTTCGAGACAGAGGACTTGGGAAATACTCACAGCCGCCATCTTTATTCCACGCCTGCATAGAGAATAGAGTTAAAGAGAAGCTTGAATGTGCCGTAAGACTGGGCCCTGAACTGGACTGGGAATCCTAAAAGGACAACTCTTCCCTTCCCGTAAGGAACCTCGAGGATCGAGGATTTCTGGCGAATAATTCCCTCGCCGTAGATCCAGCCGCTCATCAGCAGATTTTCCTCTGAATATTTGGCCACACTCTTGGGCTCTTTTTTATCAGCGAAAGATGGCATGACCTCAAATGCACAGCTGCCTGAAAACACCGCCCCTGCTTCTCTAGGCATGCCGTAAGCCAGAGGATGCTTGGTATCGAATTCCAAGCGAAGGATTGAGCCGTCGCAGATAAAATCCTCTCTCTTGACATTCTTCAAGACATTCCTGGCAGGAAGGCCAAAATTTTCGATAGCCAGGTTGCAGGATGAGTTGAGAAAAATCAATGTTCCTCCCTCCTCGATAAATGTCTTCAAGTTGCGAAGGCCATTGAGAGTGATTCCTCCGACGTATTTAGGGGGCATCGTCCCTTTTTGATAACCGTTGATTATCGCCTCCGGACTGTAGGTATCAGGAATAACGATCGCATCATAATTATTCTTTAGATTCCCGGCCCGAACATCAGCATCAGAGACGCTTGTAAAAGGAAATTCATGATCTTCCAGAATTAGCCTTGTCCAGCCTTCATCTTCGCTCGGAATCCAGGATTTATAGACTCCAAGCCTGACCTTCTTCAGGCTGTAGGTCTCTGTCTTTGGCTTTTCAGGTATGCCGGTTATTTCAAGACCTAAGTCGCCTGCCAGCTTTTCTATCAAGGAACTCTTTACGCCCGAAGAAGGAACAAGGAAAGTGCCGGGAGGAAAAGTACTTTCATCCACAGAAAATGATTCCTTCGCCCACAAGACTTTTCCGCCTTGAGAGAGAATTCTGTTTATTGCGCTGAAGCTGAGATTCATCTCCGGGCTGATGAGATAGGCAAAACTCGGTTTGCCCTTTACTCTTCCAGAATCTGGCTTGACCTCTTCCAGCCGAGTCATTCTTGGGCTTAAAGGAGAATTAGCCGAATAAACCTTGACTCCGAACTGATAGGGGAGAGTCCAGCCCATCATGTCATAGGATTCAAACGGAGCGCCCTCAAACTGTTTTGGCTCGACAAGCCCCTGCCAGAGGTCAGGATATTTCCTAAGGTCAGGATAGCTCTGTTCCTCGAAAACGTTCTTGACAAAAAGAGCAAATGGCTGGCTCATAGGGATAAGATAGGTTCCAGCCGGATAATTTATCCCGTCACAGGAAAAGGATTCCTCGCTCTTATAGACATCAATCCCCAGAAGAATCATTCGGTTGAGGAGAAGGGCAGCTGTTTGAGGGTCGTGCTGCTTGGGAGGTATGATCCAAGCATAAGGCGGCTCTTCCTTGAACCTGTCGATCGTCTCCTTGCCCATCTTGTACTTGTTGAAAAGGAGTTCCTTCCGATATTTGGAAGCAACATCGAGCACAGCCATCGACGCCGTCTGGCAATAATCCACGGCGTCTTTGAGGCGCCACCAGCCTCCTCTCCAGGGGCTGGGATAAAAGGCGGACATGGTCAAATCCTGATATTGCTTGGGAAATTCGCGGATAGTGAAAAAGTGGGGAGTTGCATATCGGTAAAGAGCCGTTTCAGTCAGGATGGAGATGATGTTGTGAGAATCGACAACTTGAGTGACATAGCCTGGGTACCAGGTGTCGAAGATTATCCTGGAGATAGCGCCTTCCTTTCCTTCTTCGTCAAAGGCAGCTCCCATGGCTGAGCCGATCATATTCTGCCAGCGGACGATGAGAGGATGAACATTGGGATTTGTCGGCTCGGAGTTGGGGGGTATCCAGATTCGGGCCGGAAAAGGAGCAGTCTGATGGTGGTTATAGAGAACGACCGGATGCCATTCCTTGTTGACCAGTTTAGATAGATTCTGGGTCTCGATGAGGTTGGCAATGTATGAATCGCGGTTGTTGTCATGCCCGGCATACTTGTGATAAAGCCAAGGCATGGGCGCGACCTCATAGGGCGTGCCGACATTGGGATGATACCATTCGGCCAGAAGGTTCATCCCATCCGGATTGGCAAAAACCAGAACCAGAATGACATCATTGAGAATTCTGAGCTCTTTTGGGCCTGTGGCTGCGACCAGATTGTAGGCAAGCTGAATGTTGTGCTGGGCAGGAGCGCACTCAGCGGCATGAAGCCCGCCATCGATGTAAACCACTGCTTTTCCTTCCTGCGCCAGGCTCTCGGCCTCAGAGTCAGAAAGCCCTTTGACCAACGATAATCTCTTGATGACCTGCTTGTATTTCTCGAGGCTGGCCATATTTTCTTCAGAGGAAATGACAGCATAGGTCATGGTCTGGCCCATGGACGTCTTGCCCATATCAAAGAGCTTGATCCTCTTCGAGTTTTCCTGGAGCTTTTTGAAATATCCTATAGCTTGAGTATAGGTGGCCAAATGATAATCTGCTCCGACCTTGAAACCGAGAAAGTCTTCAGGCTTGGGAACAACTTGGCTGAAAACAAGAGGAGTAATCGATAAAATCAAGAAAGCCGAAGAAATAAATATTGATTTTTTAATAGCGCTCATTCATCCCTCCTCTTCTAAAATGCATTTTTTATATGGCGGAGAGAATATCCATGGTCTTTGTCAACGGTAATGGAGATGACATCAAACCGGCACTCAGCATCCTCAAGGTTATTCTTTGCCAGAAATCCCTGGGCAATCTTCTTGATCTGCTCCTGCTTGGCTCCTGTTACAGACTCCTCTGGAAGCCCGAAATCCTCGCTCCTCCTTGCCTTGACTTCGACAAAGACCAGAGTTCCTTTCTCAAAAGCAATGATATCAATCTCTCCCCTGAACATGCGGAAGCCTCTTTTGATAATCCTGTATTTTTTTCTTCTTAAATATTGGAGCGCAATTTCTTCGCCGGATCGACCGAAGATATGTCGAGATTTATCTTTTTCCAAAATTTTTCCCTTTAATCTTCCACCTCACTCCTTCTTTTGTATCCTCGAGAACAATTCCTTGCTGAAGAAGCTGCAGGCGGATTTGGTCAGCCAGCTCGTAATTCTTTTCCCTGCGGGCCTTTTCTCTCTCCTCAATCTTCTTCAAGACTTCAGCTGGCAAAGCAACCTCTTCCTCTTGGGGAAGAACGGCCAGAACTTCATCAAGGGAGCGGATGAAAGAAACCAAGTGCTCTGCATCCTTGCTGAAGACTTTTCCTCGGGTAAGGAGGATGTTGACTTTTCTGATTACCTCGAAGAGAGCAGTCAAAGCTGCAGATATGTTCAAATCATCGCTCAAGCCTTTTATGAATTTTTGCTTCATCTTTTCCAGAAGCTCTGAAATCTTCCTGTTTTCTCCTTCGGCAAATGCTCCTTTCTCAAGTTCATAGATAAAGTCCTTTATCCTCTGGAGGGAAGCCTTGGCTTGGTCAAAAGCTTTGAAGGTAAAATTGAGCATTTTTCGGTAATGGGTGGAGAGGAGGAGAAAGCGGAGCGAACAAGGGTCAATATTTCTGCCGAGCAGGTCGCGCAGCGTGTAGAAATTTCCTTTGGATTTTGACATCTTCTCGCCGGCCACGATCAGATGGTGGCAGTGCAGCCAATAATTGACGAACTTCTTCCCTGAATAGGCTTCGGATTGAGCGATCTCATTCTCATGATGAGGAAAGATGTTATCCACTCCTCCGCAATGGATATCGAATGTCTGGCCGAGGTACTTGGAACTCATCACCGAGCATTCAATATGCCAACCCGGTCTCCCTTGGCCTATCTCAGTCTCCCAAAAAGGCTCTCCTTCTTTTTTCTGTTTCCATAGGGCGAAATCGTGGGCACTTTCTTTTTCGTATTCATCCGACTCGATTCTCTGACCTGGTTTGAGCTCGTTCAATTTTATCTTGGAGAGAAGGCCGTAATCTTTAAATTTGGCAATGCTGAAATAGATAGAGCCATCCTTCTCATAGGCATAACCTTTATCGAGCAGCCCTTTGACCATGGACACCATCTCTGGAATATGGTCTGTGGCCCGAGGGTAGTAGTCGGCCTTGGCTATATTCAATATCTTTATATCTTCGAAGAAAGCTTCGATATATTTTTTTGTGTATTCCTGAAGGTTGACTCCCTGCTCATTGGCTCCTTTTATGGTCTTGTCGTCGACATCGGTGATATTCATCACCTGGATAACTCTATAGCCCATAAAAATAAG
Organism: uncultured Eubacteriales bacterium; assembly: GCA_964549955.1. Classification (GTDB taxonomy): domain Bacteria; phylum Acidobacteriota; class Aminicenantia; order Aminicenantales; family Aminicenantaceae; genus CAZGMN01. The sequence goes on along the minus strand of CAZJXZ010000120.1, from coordinate 513 downwards.
GAACCTCTTAAGCAAATCTTCGAAAATATAGGCCCGGAAATTTCCGATGTGGGAATAATCATAGACAGTTGGACCACAGGTATAGAGCCTGACCTCTCCGGGAACGAGGGGTTTGAAGGGCTCTATCTTTCCACTTAAAGTGTTAAAAAACTGAATCATGAGAGCATATTATTAAAAATAACGTTTCCCAGAGTCAACTTTTCTCCATCCATAAGCTCCCGACCATAACTGGAACCATGCATAAATCCGTGGTGTAAAGAGGATCAGGCTGGGTGTCGAGAAGACTGTATGGAAGGCTGAGCGGGCATGGTTCCTCGACCGAAGGGAGAGGAGAGCGAAGCCTGGAATCGAGCCGCTTTTGCTGATTTGTGGCTTGCCACAAATCAGTTGGGGGAGCCGAGGGGGTGTGTCCCCTCGGTCGCAGGGCGCAAGCCCGAGAAGGGGAGGCAGGGAGCGAAGCGACCGTCGGAAGGGGGAAAGCTCTGCTCGACCCCCTCCGAGTAATCGCTGGGG
>CAZJXZ010000119.1:0-7670 GCA_964549955.1 uncultured Eubacteriales bacterium | reverse complement strand
AATTGACTTCAATTCTTTATTCTTTTATAGTTTTCATTGCTATGGATTGGGAAAATATTGCTTCGGAATTGTCCGTTCAAACTCCTTCAAAAATTATCCTTCTGGTTATCGACGGCTTGGGCGGCCTCCCTATCCAAGGAAAAACAGAGCTCGAAGCTGCTCGAACTCCTCACCTCGACAAGCTTGCCTCGGCCAGCATCTGCGGCCTGACTGACCCTGTTTTCATGGGCATCACTCCGGGCAGCGGGCCGGCCCATCTTGCGCTCTTCGGCTATGACCCGACAAAATATCTTCTCGGCCGTGGAATCCTGGAAGCGCTCGGCTCAGGAGTTGAAGTCGGGAAGAACGACCTTGTCGCTAGAGGAAACTTCGCGACATTGAAGGATGGGCTCATCGTCGACCGCCGCGCGGGAAGAATCCAGACAAGCGAGAATGAAAACCTGTGTCAATATCTCAACAGCACTCTAAAAAGCATCGAGGGAATAAAAATCTCCGTCTATCCGGGAAAAGAACACAGGTTTGTTGTCAAGCTCAGCGGAGAAGGGCTCTCGGATGCTCTCACCGATGCCGACCCTCAAAAGGAGAATAAACCCCAGGCTTATACTTCTCCTCTTTCTCAAGAAGCAGAAAGAACAGCTCAAATCGTGAACGCCTTTATTGACCAGTCGATAGAACTCCTGAAGGGCTACCCAAAAACCAACACCATGCTTCTCAGGGGATTCTCCAAATTTCCATCCCTGCCGACCATGCAGGAGCTCTATAAGCTGAAGCCTGCGGCTTTAGCCAATTATCCCATGTACAAAGGACTGGCGAGGCTTGTGGGAATGGAAATCATCGATGTCGGATCACAATTATCCGAACTTTTTGATGCTCTTGAAAAAAATTACAGCGGCTATGACTTCTTCTACCTTCATGTCAAAAAGACAGATTCAGCAGGCGAAGATGGAAATTTTGAATCCAAAAAAAAGGCCATCGAGGAAACGGATAAATACATCCCCCGCCTTCTCTCCCTCCAGCCTGAGGTGCTGGTGGTCACCTCTGACCATTCCACCCCAGCGCTCTTAAAATCCCATTCCTGGCATCCCAATCCTTTTCTCCTTTTCTCCAAGACTGCTCAAGCTGATAAGTTGACTCGCTTTTCAGAAAGAGAGTGCAGCCAGGGATCGCTCGGACGATTTCAGTCAATCTACGCCATGCCGTTGATGTTAGCCCATGCCGGAAAGCTAAAAAAATTCGGAGCTTGAAGGGCCTCTTTTTGTTTCGAACAACCTTTTGATATTATAAATGTAATGAATCTTGTTAGAGTGGCGAGCGCTCATAAGAAGCGAAGATGTAAGCCTGCCATTGCGAACGATCTTAGGGAGCGTGGCAATCTCAAGCATATAATGAGATTGCTACATCACGTCGTTCCTCGCAATGATTATTTGGGAGCGCCACGCTCCGCTCGCGGCTTCGGCTTCTCTTTGCGATGACATATGAATTATTATTTTAATAGAAATTAGGCTTTATTGATGTCAAGACGCAAGAAAAAAATTTCAATGCTCCTGATTCTGACTGCGATCATCTTTCTCTTCTCTCCTTCACATCCTGATTCAAGGGTAGAAGTCTACAACCTTCGCTATCATATTCATCCTTCCTTCACCCGGATCGTCATCGATGTCGGTAAATTAAGGGAATACAGCTTCAATGAGCTCAAGTCCCCGGATCGAATTTACGTTGATATCTACCAGGCCAAGCTGAACCCCATCCTCCATGGCCAGATGTTTCCGGTCAAGAATGACTACCTCAGCCAGATCCGTCTGGCGCAGAAGACAGCTTCGACTGTCCGCTGTGTGGTTGAGCTTGACCTCAGCCAAGCCTATTATCGAGTCTGGCATCTCCCCGACCCATTCCGGATTATCATCGATATCTATCCATCAAAAATCAAAAAGCCTGCGCCGTTAAGCATGGTTCGCCAGCTTGGCCTTGTTGTCAGGAGAATTGTCCTCGACCCGGGCCACGGAGGCGAAGACCCGGGATGCATCGGCAAAAGCGGTCTGCGGGAAAAAGACGTTGTGCTCGATGTCGCCAAGCGCTTGAAAAAAATTCTGGAATCAAAGGACAAGACGGAAGTTATCTTAACCAGAGAAAGTGATATTTTCATCCCTGTGGAAACCAGGACTGTGGTCGCCAACCAGAGTCAGGCTGACCTTTTCATCTCTATCCATGCCAATGCCAGCCGCAATAGGAACCTTCGAGGAGTGGAAACATTCTACCTCAACCTCAGCCAAGATCCCTCGGTGATAGAAACCGCAGCCCAGGAAAATGCAACTTCTTCCACAAATATCAGCCAGATGGGGGAAACCATCAAGAAAATTCTCCAGAACAGTAAAATTCCTGAATCAAGGGAGCTGGCTGCAAGTGTCCAGAATAATCTAGTGAAGCGTCTTTCTCAAAAATACAAGGGCGTCAATGGCTTGGGTGTCAAAGGAGGCCCTTTCTGGGTTCTCATCGGAGCCGACGTTCCCTCGATACTGGCCGAAATCTCTTTCTTGAGCCACCCTGAGGAAGAATCGAGACTGATGAGCTCTCAATACCTCGAACTTGCCGCCCAGGGAATCTGCGAAGGAATCATGGAATACAAACAAGCGCTGGAGAAAGGAACAATAAAATGAAAAGAAGAGATTTCATCAAGGATATGGCTCTGGGCTGCCTCTTCCTGAAATTCCATCCAAAACTTTTTGCCCAAACCAAGAGCTTTCCTGACTTAGCCTGGATCCAGGGCGACTCTCCGGCCAAGATAACCAGGGAAGCCATCTCTTCTCTGGGAGGAATGAAGCGCTTTGTCTCTCAAGGTGATTTGGTTATGGTCAAGCCCAATATCGGCTGGGACAGGACTCCTGAGCTTGGAGCCTGCACCAATCCTGAAATCGTCAAGACTCTTATCGAACTCTGCTTTGAAGCAGGGGCAAGAGAGGTCAAGGTCATAGACAATCCCTGCAATCCAGCCAACAGGACCTATGTCCGTTCCGGCATCGAAGCAGCGGCCAAAGAGGCAGGGGCCAAGGTTCTCCTGCCCAATCCTCATCGGCTGAAAAAAACGCCTCTTAACGGAGAATGGCTGAAAGAATGGGAAGTCTATACGGATTTCATCGAGGCGGATAAAATCATAAACGTGCCCATTGCCAAAACCCACAGCCTGTCAAGGGTGACCCTGGGGATGAAAAACTGGCTGGGAGCTCTCGGCGGAAGCCGCAATCAACTCCATCAAAGGCTCGACCTGGCTCTGGTCGACTTGGCCTCCTTCTTCAAGCCCTGCCTCACCTTTCTCGACGCTTACAGGATTCTGGTCCGGAATGGACCCCAGGGCGGAAGGCTATCAGATGTCAAGCTTCAAAAAACAGTGGTGGCCGGTGTGGATTACGTGGCTGTTGACACGGCAGGCGCCAGTTTCTTCGGCATCGGACCCCAAGAGTTGCCCTATCTACAGATTGCCCATCAAAAAGGATTTGGAGAAATCAACCTGGAGAAGTTAGCCATTGAAAAAAGAACGCTCTGAGAAATATCGCCTGATTCAGTTCCTGCGCATTCTCAGCCAAGCGATCTTTTTCCTCCTCTTTTTCTATCTCTTGTTAAGAACTCATTTTCCAGGAAAGGATTACATCAGCCGTGTCGAAATCTTTTTCCATTTCGACCCGCTTTTGGCCGTGGCCACATTCATCGCCTCCCGTGCTCTTTTCGCAACCTTTATCTTTGCCGCCATGACTCTCCTTATGACCATCATCCTGGGAAGGGTGGCCTGCGGCTGGGCCTGCCCTCTGGGGTCAGTTCATCAATTCTTCTCTTTTGTCTTCAAGAAATCGAAACTCCTCAAGCCAAAAACCGACGGAGCAAAGCTTCTCGCCTGGAAATATTACCTTCTGCTGTTTGTTCTTGTCGGAACTATTTTCTCTCTCGACCTGGTGGGACTTCTTGACCCTCTCTCGCTCCTCTATCGCTCCTTTGTCGCCAGCCTTCTTCCAGCTCTAAGCCACGCCTTTTCCTCTTTCCTCAGCCTCTTTTACTTTCTCCACCTCTCTTCGTTTGGAGACAGCCTTGTTCAATTCTTCGAAAGCCTGGCCATCAACTCGACTTTCTCCCAGGGATTTTCCCTCGGCCTGATATTCATCGTCATCGCCCTTCTCAACCTTTCCAGGGAAAGATTCTGGTGTCGCTACCTCTGCCCTTTGGGAGCCTTTCTCGGACTTGCTTCAAGATGGAATGTCATCAAGCTCAAAATAGACCGGCAAAAATGCATCGAATGCGACCTCTGCAATCTTCATTGTCAAACTCAGGCCAACCCCTTTCCTGAAGAAGAATGGAAAAGCTCAGAATGTGTCTATTGCTTCACCTGCAGCGCCATCTGCCCCACAAGCGCGGTTGCTTTTCCGCTGAAATTAACCACAGAGAAGCTGCCGCAGGTCGACCTCTCGCGCAGGAAGCTCATCTTCACCGCGCTACTCGGAATGGCGGCCGTTCCTTTTTTCCGCATTTCACCTTCAGTAAAGCGCGCCAATCCAAAATTGATCAGGCCTCCTGGTGCGCTTTCCGAGGAGACGTTTCTTCAAAAATGTATCAAGTGCGGAGAATGCATGAAGGTCTGTCCGACAAATGCTCTCCAGCCCGTGCTCAGCGAAGCAGGCCCCGAAGGAATCTGGACCCCGATGCTCGTTCCCAAAATTGGCTACTGCGAATACTACTGCTCTCTCTGCACCCAGGTTTGCCCCACAGGTGCCATAAAAGAACTGGCAATCAAAGAAAAAATTCAGGTTAAGATTGGCCTGGCCTGGGTCAACAGGAATAGCTGCCTTCCCTGGGCCTTGGGCATTCCCTGCATCGTCTGCGAAGAGCATTGCCCGACATCTCCCAAGGCCATAAAACTAATCAAGACCGAAGTCAGGCTTCCCGATGGCAGTTTAAAAAATCCTGCGGCTCCTTTCATCGACACAGAACTCTGCATCGGCTGCGGAATCTGCGAAAACAAGTGCCCGGTTGTTGACGCCCCTGCGATTTATGTAACGAGCATCGGTGAAAGCCGCTCTGAAAGGAATCAGCTCTTACTCGACCTGATCAAGCCCATGGAAGAAATTTTCTAGAGTTATTTGATTTCAAAATTCAGGGTCTTCAGCGCCGCTCCATCCGGGCCAAGAATATCGACATGCCAGGCTCCAACTTCACTGGTCTGTATTGTCTTGCTGCTCCAAGTGCGCCAGCTTGCGGATTTTACAGCTAGATTTATCCTGAATCTTTCAGTTTCACCGTAGTACCAGACATGGGTAATTTCAATGGGCTCCTTGGCGCCGACAATCTTCGTAAAGCAGAAGAGCTTGCCCACTGCGGCCTCAAAGCTTTCTCCTGGCTCGATCGGCTCCCGGTCGACAACATCCTTGCAGATGACTCCAACATCGACAGTCAGAGCTGCTTCCTGAGCTCCTTTTGTCGTTCCTGAATAGAAGGGAATGCCGAGGAGCAGGAGAGAAGCAAAGAAAGCAAAAAATGTTTTTTTCATGAACACCCTCCTCTCCTTAAATGAATCTGCTTCATTCAAGATTCCTAACTGACCCCTATTTAAGCATAAAATTCGGATTAGAACAAGAAATAAAAAAAGGGACAGTCCTCTTTATTTACTTATTTATTCCGTAAGCACCTTCTTCAATTCTTCCTTCAAAAAGGGAATGACTTGAAAAAGGTCGCCGACAACCCCGAAATCGGCGACTTTAAAAATAGGGGCTTCAGGGTCCTTGTTGACAGCAACGATGACCTTGGAGGATGACATCCCAGCCAGATGCTGAATGGCTCCTGAGATTCCAAATGCCAGGTAGAGGTTGGGAGAGACTGTCTTCCCTGTCTGACCAACCTGATGCTGATGGTCTATCCATCCTGAGTCCACTGCCGAGCGGGATGCTCCAATGCTTGAATGAGGGAGAAGAGACGAAAGCTCCTTGAGCAAAGCAAAATTCTCAGGCCCTTTCATTCCCCTCCCGCCTGAGACCACGATTTCAGCCTCGGTCACGTCGAGCTCAGCTCCCTTCTCTTTCAAAAGCTCAACCACCTGAGCTTTGACCAATTCGTCGCCGATGACCACCTCTTTTTTTATCGACTCTCCATTTTTTGGCCCCGGCTCGATCAAAGGAAAAACGTTAGGCCTGAGCGTCGCCATCTGGGGCGAAGACTTGAAAGTCAAGGTCATAAAGGCCTTCCCGGCAAAAATCGGCCGCATGACCTCAAGCTTCCCGTCCCTGCAAGAAGTTTTGGTGCAATCCGTGGCTACTGTCACACCCAGTTTGGCTGCCAGCCTGGGAGCTAAATCCTTGCCCATCGAGCTTGCGGAAAAGAAGATGATTCCCGGCTTCATCTCTTCCACTAAAGAGAAAAGAGCCTGAGCATAGGCTGCCGTCGAATAATGGCTGAGCAGAGGGTTTTCTAGAATATAGACCTTTGAGGCGCCATAAGGGAAAATCTCTGGAGCAAGATTCTCCAGATTGTGTCCGACAAGGACAGCATGGACCTCTGTGTTTAGCTCTTTCGCTCTTCTCTTCCCCTCGGAAAGCGCCTCCAAGGAAGACTTCTTGACTTTTCCTTCTCTTGTTTCAATAAAAACCAATATCATCTTTTCCTCTTCTTAAACGACTTTAGCTTCTTTGTGCAAGAACTCTGCAAGCTTCCTGGCCGCTTCCTGGGGCGGGTCATCGATAATCTTTCCTGCTTGCCTTGGAGAAGGGCTCTCCATCTTGATAATCTCTATGCAAGGGGCAACATCCTCCTTCTTCAAACCCAAGTCTTCGATGGTGATCACGGGTATTTCCTTCTTCTTGGCCATCATGATTCCCCTCAAGGTTTCATAACGCGGCTCGTTCAAGCCCTTTTGAGCGCTGACGACAGCAGGAAGAGAAAAAGCCACCTTTTCCATTGCGCCTTCAATCTCGCGAAGGGCCGTGCCCTTGTCCCCGTTGACCTCCAGTTTTGTGACCACATTGACCTGAGGCAACGCCAAAAGCTCTGCCACCATGGAAGGGACATGGGAATTGTCAGCGCCAACTGATTGTTTTCCAAACAGAAGAAGGTTGTAGTCAGGGAATTTTTTCTCTAAAGCCCGGGCGATGATTCGTGCCGTCCTCAGCCCGTCATATGTCTCCGCTGCTTTGTCCTCGAGAAGAAAGGCTTCATCTGCTCCCATTGCCAAGCACTTCTTCAAGATAACCAGCGACTCCTCGCTCCCGACTGAAAAGATAGCGACCTTGCCGCCCTTGGCTTCTCGTAAACGAAGGCCTTCTTCAACGGCGAACTCATCATAAGGGCTCAAAATGAAGTTTAATCCTTCTTCAACAACAGAGTTCGTGGGGTGGCTGATTCTTATCTTTGACTCAGTGTCTGGAACCCTTTTAACAAAAACAAAGATGTTCACTCCCTCCTCCTTTTCACATTTTCATCGCTTCCTCGAGCAGAAACGATAAAGGTCGCTTGATAAAAAGATTTTATCCTGCGGGTTACTCTTCAAACCTCTTCAGAAGAAGAGTGCCGTTTGTCCCGCCGAATCCAAAAGAATTGCTCAAGGCATATCGAACTTCTGCCGGCCGTGCTTTGTTGGGAACATAATCGAGGTCACATTCCGGGTCAGGATGCTCATAATTGATTGTCGGAGGCATGAGCTG
>CAZJXZ010000118.1:0-7698 GCA_964549955.1 uncultured Eubacteriales bacterium | reverse complement strand
GATGTAGCGGGCAAAATAAAGGCCGACCGAGACCACGACCGCAAAATAAGCCAGGATGACCAGATAATCAGGAAGCTGAATGCTCAATGTTTCCTGCATCTTGCCCTCCTAATTATGGGGACACATTACTTAATTATAAAAAAACTTTATTTATTTTCGCTTTAATAATGGAGCCACATTCCTTATCTTATACACAAAGTTTAGTATGTCGGATCGAAGTATCTCTTGAACATCGAATTCGAGATTGATATTTCTCTCCTTCATAAGACGAGAATATACTTACTCTACTCCTGCATATCTTATTCTTCTGAAGAAGTTAATCAAGTCTCGATATGAAAGCACTTCACTTATTTCCTGAATTAAGGTCCCCAAAATACAATCCCCAAACGCAAAAAGTCTAATCGTCATCGATGAGGAATCCTTTGAGTTCTCCCTTCTCAGAGTATTTGACGGCTTTTATTTTTTTGACCTTCTTCTCGCCTGATGATTCAAGATAGATAGAATTGAGCTTCTCTAAATCTGGGACAGCGCCTCTAAAAATATCAACCTCGAAACTCACTCTTTCTTTTGAATCAAGTTTCTTTCGGTTGCTCAGAGAATTGTGGATGTCCACCCAAGCATTGCAGAGGGTGAAAACAGGTTTTGTACTTTCAGAAAGAGCAAAATCTCCGCGGCGGAAGAGAATATTGCCGCGCTCGTTGTTATTGCCCAGAATCCAGACACTGCCGTCGGCAATATCCGGCACTTTGGACCCCTGCCCTTTCCTCTTGACATAATCAGAATAATACCCAAGCCTTTCCGGCTCTAGCACGGTTTGAAATCTTTGGTCCCAGGCTCCTGCTCCGACCCGGTCAAAAACTCCTTCTTTGGTGAGGAAATAGACATCTCGATAATGAAAGCTGCTGCGGTAAACGCTCTCGAATGGATATAGATCGCAGTACTCGAGCTCAGTCCAGGCTCGTCCATCATCCAAAGGGACAAACTCAGCCTTTACATCAAAAGTTATTTTTTCCGGCTCATAAGGAACCAGGCAGGTATAGGTCGAAAGACCGGTTCCCTGAAGGTTGACTCCGGTCAGAGTGAACTTTATCTTCTGCGGGCCGTTCTCTTCTATCTGAAAACCCCGGACGTGGTTCATAAAGGTCGCAGGGTTCACGCCGTTCTTCATCCAATAGAGGGGCAGTTTGAAAAAAGCATAATCGCTTTTGCCTGGCAGAGTGGCATGATAGATGGAGCCCTCTTGCAGGTAAAAACGAAAAAGAGGCTTAGCCGAGCAATACTCTGACCAGGCCTCGTAGGTTTCGAGCGCTGAATACATCTGGTAGGTGAGTTGAAGGCCTGGCTTTTGGGCCATTGTCAGGCGAGACTTCTTCCCTCTCGCGGCAGTGAAAGAAATCGTGGCCATATTGGCAGGACCGCTTGCATCCTTGACGATGAAAACCATCGGGTCGTCGATAAGCTCGCCATCGTTCATTAAACTGAAAGAAACAGGCTCACCATTCATCTTTATGAGATAAGCACCCTTGCCTTTGAGATTCCAGAGGCGAAGGACGATCGGCCTGTCCGCCACTTCTTGCCTGCAGTCAAAGGTCAGGTCAACATCAGCGCTTTGAGAATCGATTTCGTAAAGTCCCTCTAATTCGTTATAAAAGCGGAAATCGCCTTTCTCGACAAGAGGCTTGGTCGGATTTTTGAAATTTCTCCAGCGCTCTTCCGCATCATCTACGGTCTTGCCTAAAAAAATAGCCATGACTCCGTTAAAACTCTGATAGCTTCCTTCTGGAATTGCCATCGGTTCTTTATTTACCCATAGGAGAGAAAGAGTTTTCAATCCAGACTTGGAAAAACTCGCTTCAAGACCTGAGCTCTTGTCTATCTTCCATCCCAGGGGATATCCTCTCTGGCTGATCCAGGGAGGCCATTTCTCATAGAGCTCATCAGTCTCAGGATTCCTGTCAATCTCTCTCAAGTACAGAAACCTCGGATACAGGTTGCGAAGCCAGCCGATTTTAACCGCGGCGCCCCCCTCTCCGAAGAGAGTGAAATGAAAATCATCCTTTTCCTGGCCGAAGCCTTCGATATATCTTCCTTGCTCAGAAGATATTGTCTTTTCCCTGACTGCCAGTTTATTGAGCTCCTCTTGAAATTCAGCCATAAAGCTTGCCCTCATAATCCGCGTTGATGGGCTTAGATAATCGATGTAGAGGCTTGGAACAAGATGGATGCGGTTATCATAAAGATAAATATCCAGAGTCCCTGTGCCAAAAGGCTGGCCATCCGAAGAGCAGATGGAGAAGAAGACCCTGGCCGCTACATGAGTCGGACCCTGGGAAATGACCTGAAGCCTTGGATTCGGGTCATAAGCTTGGTCGAGGAGAATTTTCCTGCCATCCACGCTCAATTCGAGTTGAAAAGAAGCTTTCTGGATAACGGCATTGTCTTTAAAATTTATCTCTTTTGAACCCGGCGCTTGCTTGACTATCGAAAAGCTCATTCCTTTCGCACCATCAAGAATGATACAGGTTTCTTTATTGTTGAGGATGTGAAGCTTGCCAGAATGGACGACCGGAGCCTGGATGACCGGAAAAGGAAGGGCAAAATCACCGGCTTCCGCCAGACCAAAACTCAGCAGCGATGCAAGGACAAGAACCTTCCATCTCATCAGAACCTCCTCTCTTTTTTTCTATCAAGACTGACTGCTATTTTACAATCGTTTTTTCAAATAAGCTAAGAAGGGTCTCATCTCAATTTGCCAACGAGGCTAAAAATTCATCAATATCATCTGGTTATGAGCAGCCGAAGCCTGCACAGCTATCTCTTTATAAATTATCGAGAAGGCCACGCTCTGCCGGCCAGACATTCGCTGTCGGCAATTTAGGCTTTATTATCTCGAAAAATCTTGCAGATGAAAAATCTTGGCCGACTCCATGGCATAAGAAAGACCATTGGAAAAGATAGAAAAGATTGATGAAGAAATACTGAAATTGCACAAGCTGCAAGAAAAAAGGAAGCAGGCCCTCAGAAAAAAGGTAGGTAGATTCCTACAAAAATCGATCTGCCAAAGATGGACTGCTGGTCTTTTCGGCTGGCATAATCGTCGCTGTATTCATACCTGAGTATATTCTTGTTGTTCAAAACATTGGTTATGCCAAAATAAACGACAACTAGTCTCTTCAGAAAATTAAGGCTTTTGCTGCCGTTAAGGTCCATCCGCTCGTAGGAAGGATATCTTTGGCTGTTCGGCTCTCCCCAGACAGGAAAATACGTTTCACTTTCGCTATCCCATTCCCTCCCGACAAGAGGAGTGAAAGGTCGGCCAGAAGCAAAAGAATACCTGAGCCCGAGCGAGCCGTTATGGAATTTCCATTTCAATATTCCGGTCAAGGAATGAGCGATTTCATAGGGAGAGTCAGAGAGAACTCCAACATCGTTCTCTTTTCTTTCCGACCTGAGAAAGTTATAGACGAAGATAAAATCATACCGTTTTTTCTTTTTCTTTATGAAAAACTCGGCGCCCCGAGCATAGCCACAGCCTTCATTGCTGACAGTGCCCTGGGCGTCTTCAAAAAAAAGCTTTCGGTATTCTTTATCGTAGAGCGTGGCCCTGAGCTCGGTCTCTCTTTTTATTCTGTCGTAGCTCAGGGCGTAGTGAACCGCAGCTTTGGGCCGCAGCTCCGGATTTCTTTTCAAAATAAAATAATCGCCGAGTTGATGATAGGCCCCGACAGAAAATCTCAGAATGTCATCTTTTGTCAAAAGAGAAGCGAGGGAGGCTCTGGGGTCAAAGCTTAATTTTTTTTCCAGGAGGCCGATAGAAAATATTCTAGCTCCCAAATTCACGAATAACTTATCCGAGACCCTGAACTTATCGCTGATATAAGCTCCCAGCCTCGTGCCCTGGACTTGATGCTGCTCGGAATCCATCGTTAAATCAATCTTTCTTCTTTGAATATCTGCCCCAAATTCAAGGAAATGCCGCTCGAGGTCTATCAAGGCATCAAGCCTCGCCTGCAAGATGCCATCTCTTTGCCTGATAGAAAAAGAGTCCTGAAAATCATAGGAAACGTTGTAATCGATGCCTGAAAATGTGGCTTTAGCCACCAGATTTCTAGCAAGAGCGGATGTCCAGGAGATAGCCGCAATTTTATTCTCTGAATCGGCGTTCAATTCTCCTTTCTCTGAGTAGAGATAATCATCAAAGAGGCCGTAGATTCTGATTTGATTCGATTTATCGAGGTTAAGATTGAGCTTGGCAAAGGCGTTCTCTGTCTGGAATTCGCCTCCCTTCCTGTTGTTGATCTTTGTCAGCAAATAAGAATACCCTCTGTTATAGCTTGCGATGAAGCTTCCGAGATTCTTGAGGGGAAGGCCTAGGTAGCTATTCAATCCAAGAATAGAGAGGCCGATGCCGCCCTCTCCCTTAAAAATTGCATCCTTGGCCGTGATGTCCATCACCCCGGAAAGGGCATCTCCATATTTCGGAGAAAAACCGCTGGTCGAGACATTGAAATTTTCGATGACCTGATTGTCAAAAATGCTGAAATAGCTCTCGTGCAGGGATTCGCTGAGAAAGGGATGCCTGACCTCGACGCCGTCAAAAAAATAGCCGACCTCGTCAGGAGCTCCGCCGCGGATGAGAAGGCTTGAGGCATCCGGAAGAGAATTAACTCCTGGCAAAATATGGCTGGTATAGACGGGGTCAGCGGCTGTTCCGGGCAGAGTGTAGACATCCATCTTGTTCATGGTCACTGTCTTCAAGTTTCTTTCGTCTGAAACCACGCTGTCGGCTGTGACCACGATTTCATGGGAAGGAATGGGTTCGAGCTCAAGTTCAATGGACAAAAATTCTCCGAGCCTGGCTTCGATTTCCTTTTTCTTATAGCCGATGAGCCAGACCTGAAGTTTGAACTTTTGCGGTATTTTTTGAAGCTCCACACTCAGCTTGAAATATCCGCTGTTGTCGGCCGTGCAGCCTGTCTCCGGCTCTTCGAGCATCAGATAGGCAGGAAGGGGCTCCTTTGTTTCTTTATCGACGACTTTGCCTTGGATGATGAAAGTCTCTTGAGCCTGGAGATGATAGGCGAAAAAGGAAAGGAGAAGCATAAAAAAAATGTTTTTTCGACTCACTTCACTTTCGCTTCCTTTTCGATAGCACTCAGTTCTCTCTTGGCCAGGCCAAAATCAGGATTAATTTCCAGGGCTTTCTTCAATAGCTCCCTGGCTTTTTCATACTCCTTTTTCTGTTTGTAGGCCGAGCCGAGGAAAGTGTAGGCTTCTTCTCTCCCCCAGGAAGGCTTGAGCGGGTCCTGGATGTTTTCTTTCTCAAAAAGGCTCACTGATTTCCGGAGGAATTCAATGGACTTATCCGCTCCTCCTCCATATTCCTCTGGTGTATAAAGCAAAGAGATGCCCTGGAGAAGGTTTATTCTTGGATTGTCTGGGTCAATTTCTGAAGCCTTGGCGAAATATTCAAAAATCTTGAATCCAAGTGTCATTCCTTTCTCCGGGCTGAGAGCTATCTCATAGCCTAAAAGGTATGCATAGAGCGCAAAAGATTCTCCAAAGGTAGGCTCTGCTTCCATGGTTTTTTCTAAATATCTCTGGCCTTCTGTAATGAATCGCTCAGCTTCCTCTTTATTGTTCGAGGAGAGGTAAAAGGTGGCCAATCGGTAATCGGTGAGAGCAATGTAATAAGAAAGATAGGCCTGGTTGCCGCTCCCTTTGAGCAACAGCTTTAAAAACAAATCCCTGGCTGCTTTGAGAGTTTCCGGGTTCCAGGTGTTCAAGCCCATCTGCAATTTTGCTTTTGCCTCTTTGAGCTCCTGGGTGAACTTGGAATTCTTGCCTGCCTGAAGAGAAGTTTCCTGGGAATTCTGGTCGAGAGCAAGAGCGAGCAAGCAAATTCCTAAGATAAGAACAGAGACTATGAGTGGAGTCATTGCCATCAATATTTGATGCCTTCTCTCTTTTTGGTTATCCATTCTTACCTCCTGTTTTTGAATACTTCAGCTCTCGATGTTTCAATAAAATTCGCCGTCAAATCTCTCTGGTTTATCGTCCTATTTTTTCTTGACCTGGGTATAATCCTCGAGAGCTTTCAAATACTTGCTAAAAGCCTCTTTCCCTTTCTCTGTGATCGAGCATGTTGTCAAGGGCTTCTTGCCCTGAAAAGACTTCTTGATGGAGATATAATTGGCGTCTTCGAGCTTGGAGAGATGGATGCTTAAATTTCCGTCTGTTGTTCCGATTGTATTTTTCAAATGATTAAAATCCGCCTCTTTAACTGAAATCAGGATGGAGAGCACAGCCAGCCTGACCTGAGAGTGAATGACGGGGTCGAGCGGAGAAAATTTTTCAGGAGTCATCTTAAGCTCAGCTCTTTTTTATACTTAGAACGGAAAATGAAGCCGGGGACAAGGTAGCCGATAATAATAAGAGGGACAAAGAAAAGAGCGCGATAATCCTCTGGAATGAATATCATTCCAACCGAACTCAGCCACCAGAGCAGACCGCACCACTTCAAGAGATTCCACTCATAAATTCCGCCCAGGGCATAAAGCAAAATCCCAGAGATGAGAGCAACCATGACAGGAATAGCGTTGTAGTGATAAATTCCCAGGGCTGGAAGAACAAAGCAGACAAATAAATAGCCGATGGCGCAGGCTATGCTCAGATTTTTGGCTGAGGATTGAGCATAGGTCATTATCTTCTGCTTCTGCTCTCTTTTTATTCCGTAATAAATAGAGTAAGCCCATCCTAGGGCAGTAACCGCAACCCAGTTTAGCCAGATCCAGCCGAATAAATGGAAATAAGCCAGAAGATAGGTGCCGATGATGCCGAGAATGATCAGGATTCCCCAGAAGATGAAGATAGTTCCAGATTCGGCTGTGGCTCGCCTTGTCTTCTCCACCATTTCCCTGATAAGCTGAATTTCTTCTCTTGCTTGTTGCTCGTCCATCTAGCCTCCTTTTTTAAAAGTAATTTTAATCGTAAAGTCCTTTATAATATAAAGCTTTTATCTTCTATTGTCAATACTTTTTTAATTTTTTTTTATTTTTTTTGAAAATATAGGGACATGTAGTGAATTAGCAATAGGGATATATTATCTTTGAAAGATTGAATTGAATTCGGTAATGTGTCCCTGTATTCGCCGTCTTCGAAACACCAAGCCTGATCTATTAACGAGGCTTTTCATCACGGAAAAAAGATGCTTTCCATGTCGTTGACAATGTTCATTTCCGTGAATAGAATCCTTTCGTTATAATCTAAGGTCAGGAGAAGGAAAATGGAATTCAAAAGCGAGATTGAGATGTTCAAGTTTATGGAAGAGTATTTTTACAGCGGAGCGCTTTCCGATATTCTGGATGAGATGGGTTATCTCCAGTGTGCGGCAAGCCCTCAGGCTATGATCAAGCCTCTTTTTCCCCAAGCCATCTGCGCTGGCAGAGTGAGAACCCTGCTCAACGCGCCAGCCAAGACAGGCCGCAAGGACCCTTATAAAAAGGCGATAGAATTGATGGACAGCCTCAAGCCCGGCGAAGTCGCAGTCACGGCCTCGAAAAAGCCTTTGGAGACAGGCATCATGGGCGAGCTTTCAGCCACAGCCATGCGCTCGCGCGGGGCAAGGGGCTGCCTTGTCGATGGCTATACAAGGGATGCGCGGAAAATTATCCAAATGCAGTTCCCGACATTTGCCAA
>CAZJXZ010000117.1:0-7892 GCA_964549955.1 uncultured Eubacteriales bacterium | reverse complement strand
CATGCCGGCGATGAAATCGCCGACTCTCTTCTCCAGAGAATCGCCCTGAGGATAGGGCTTGATGTAATCACCAGGCGTTTTCAGCAGATACTGATAGAGGTCGGTGATAATCTTCCTGGTTTTGTCCAGTTCTTCCCTTGATTGTGGGCTGAAATAAACTCTCTCGTATAAGAAATCGCGGAGCTCTATCACCGCATCCCTTATTTCCTTGCTCATGGCCACTTTTCCCAGGTCTGCTCTTAAGGTGGCTTCGACCACGTCCTCGACCATCTTATCGATGCGGGCCGCATGCCACTTGCCAAGTCTCTGGATAAGATGGAAAGGAATATCTTTCTCTTTGATTATCTCAGCCCGCAGCGCATCATCGATGTCATGATTGACATAGGCGATGACATCCGAGACCCTAACCACCTGGCCTTCAAAGGTGACAGGCAAATTCCTCTTCACATCATCCAAGATCTCGCCCCGTCCCTTGGAATGCTTGAAAATGCCATCCCTGACTTCATAGGTCAGGTTCAATCCTTTTCCTTCATATTCGAGCTTTTCCACAACGCGCAGGCTCTGCTCATAATGGCTGAAGCCGCCAGGCAGAAGCTTGGCCAGACTCTCCTCGCCGGCATGCCCGAAGGGCGTGTGGCCGAGGTCATGGCCGAGAGCAATAGCCTCGGTCAGGTCCTCGTTCAGTCGCAGGGCTTTGGCGATTGTCCTAGCTATCTGCGAGACCTCCAGGGTGTGGGTCAAGCGCGTCCGGTAATGGTCGCCAAAAGGGGAAAGAAAGACCTGGGTTTTGTGCTTCAGCCTGCGGAAGGATTTGGAGTGGATAATTCGGTCCCGGTCCCGCTGAAAATCAGTCCTGAGGGGATGGGGAGCTTCAAAACGCGCTCTCCCTTTCGTTAGGGAACTCAGGCAGGCTTTGGGCGAGAGTGTTTCCTTTTCTATCTCTTCAAGCTTTTCGCGGATGGTCATCAAACACCTATTCTACCATCAAAAAGGCATAGCGGTTCATGGTTTGCGAGTAATCAGAGAGGACCTTGATCGGATAGCCGACCTTCCTCACCGTGGCATAGACATTGACGGACATCGCCTCTGGTGTCGGCCGCGAAAGCCTCGGCTCCTTGCATTTCTCCCGCACCCCTCCGCACTCCTTGCAGATGTTGCAGCTGTCCATGAAGAGGAGGAAAGCCTTTTCATAGCCGAATAAAAAAATCTCACGCTCCAGCTTCAACAGCTTCAGGTTGACCTTTCTCGTCCAGGCAAAGCGGTCTTCTGGCTTCTCGACCTTTTTTGAGAAATGAAAGATGACAGCATCTTTGTATTCTTTGAAAAACTTCTCGCATTCAGAAACTGAGGGGATATTTGGAGGGCAGGAGGCTGTCTTTCCGTATTCCTTGCAGCCGAAGATGCATTTCATCCTCACCCAATGGGCGGTGATAATCTTCTTGGGATCGATCCACCTGAAATCCTTGAAATTGTGAGCAATGAACTTTTCTTCAAGCTTCTTGCGGTCAACCATGAACTGAGCCTTTCAAAACAGCCATCATTTTGGCAGCAAATTATAGCATAAATAGCGTTGGGCTTTTAGCTAAAGGTAGCACCTTTTTTCTTAAGGGATTTAAAGTTATTAATCAAAAAAAATAAATACAGAAGAAATAAGTAATGTGTCCCCTTTTCTTTTTTTTTGTGTTAAGATTTTCGGCGTGATCGAGGAAAATGTCAGAAAAATAATGGCAGAGCTTCCTCCAGGAGTCGAGCTCGAGGCTGCAGCCAAGACAAGAACTCCGGAAGAGATTCTGCGGGCAGCCAAAGCAGGCGTTCGCATTATCGGAGAAAACTACGTCCAGGAAGCTCTGGCTGCTTACAACATCGTCGGAAAGATCGTCAAATGGCATTTCATCGGCCACCTCCAGAAAAACAAGGTCAAAAAGGCAGTCGAGGTCTTTGACCTGGTCGAGACTGTTGATTCCATGGAGCTTGCCCGGGAAATCGATAAGCGCTGCGCTCAAGCCCAAAAAATCATGCCTGTCCTTATCGAGATAAACAGCGGCCGCGAACCACAAAAATTCGGCGTTCTTCCTGAAGATGCAGAAGCCTTGATCAGGAAAATGTCGGCTCTAAAAAATATCAAGATCCTGGGGTTGATGACCATGGGCCCGATGGCCGGCGACCCTGAGAATGCCCGTCCTTACTTTAAAGAGACTAAAAAACTCTTCGACAGAATAGAGGCGCTCAACATTCCTGGAGTGGAGATGAAGTATCTGTCGATGGGAATGACC
The DNA here is from genome assembly GCA_964549955.1 of uncultured Eubacteriales bacterium. Taxonomy (GTDB): domain Bacteria; phylum Acidobacteriota; class Aminicenantia; order Aminicenantales; family Aminicenantaceae; genus CAZGMN01. The sequence goes on along the minus strand of CAZJXZ010000117.1, from coordinate 5,619 downwards.
AACTCTTATCAAGTCGCCATCGAAGAAGGCGCCAATATTGTCAGAATAGGGACAAAGATTTTTGGTCCGAGGGATTAGGCTAAAGCTCTTCCCCTCCTCCTTTTTCCTCACCTCCGCCTTCTTCCTTCGTTGTCTTTCCTTCTTCGCCGGCTTCTTCTGCCATCTGGTCAAAATCCTCTCCCACATCCTCACCCATCTCCTTGCCCATCTTCTTCATCCAGCGGGCAATGCTCTTTGGGTCTTTCTCATCCAGCCCGGCAAGCTTGGAGGGATCGGCAAGGCTTTCAAGGCGGCTCTCCTCGGAGCGAGAAACAGCCACCCTGGAAACGAGTTTCTCCATCCTTGTGCTTCCACAAGAGCGGCATTTAGGCTTGATTGAGGATTTGATGCTTAGGGTGATGAACGTCGACTTTTTTCCGCACTTGCGGCAGCGGTATTCATAGATGGGCATCTTGAGTCTCTCTTTCAATCCCTAGATTAAAATTCCCTGCTTCCAGCCAAGCTTGACAAGCTCTATCCGGCTCGGGTCGCTTACGCCCAGCCCATGCCTGGTATCGGCGAGGAAGATGTGTTTGGCCGGGGGCTGCAAAGGCCTGTCCTCGCCGAAATGCTGGCGCCGGATGGCTTGAAGAATCCTGACCCCGGTCGAGTCGACAGCCACAGGGTCCTGGCCGACGATCAAGCCTTTGTACTCCCACACATACCGGTCGCTGTAATGATGAGGCCCGATGCCGTGGAAGAGAGGGTTGAGCATGACCAGGATATTCAGCTTTGTCTTTTCTTTAAGGTTGTAGTCCTTCCAGATTGTGGCTAGATCGGCGCAGGAATCGCCGTGATAATCCCAAGCCCTGGGCACAAACATGATGTAGTTTTTGATGCAGGTTCCCATCCCTGACCAGTGGTGGGTTCGAGCCGGCCGGGCATTTATCAGGACTGTCGCATTCTGGAAGATGGGATTTCTCCTCACTCCCTGGTCATCAATCCCGATCTTCTCTTCAGGGACACCCGCATCCATCAGCCGCCGCTTGATGGCCTGCTCAACCTCCTTTGGGGTTGGAATCGGCCACCAGATATTGCTCTTGATTCCGACAACATCCGAAGGCTTAACCAGCTTTTTCCAGGCCTGCACAGGGTCTTTCTCATCGAGCAGGGTGGCCACAGCTTCGTCGAGCATCGTCTGCATGACATCAGGATTTGGCCGTTTGAAAGAGACCAGGGCATTTTCGTCCCTGATAAGGATGACCCTGGCTTTTTCGGCTTTATCTAAGCGAGTCCCCTTCAAACCAAAAGCAAAAGCACCGGCAAAAGGAGCCATCGAGGCCACTCGAAGAAAATCACGCCTGGTGATGAGTTTCTCTGTCATTTTTTACTCCTCGTTTTCTCGAATAAAAGCGATAAATTCAGGTTATCTTTATTGTATCCTATTCTTTTCTCAATCTTATCCATCGTCTCCTTAGCAAACGAATCAGAAGGGGCGTTGAAAATGATGAGCAGAAAATTCTTCCGCAGCCTGATCCCTGTCCATTTCAGGTCCTCTGTCTGGACAAGACCTGGCTCCTTTGCATCCGGCATGTAGCTTTTGCTGAAACTTCCAAATGCTCGAGAAGCCTTTTCGGCCTCAGGGTAGCGGATGAGAAGAAGGTAAAACTTTTCTTTGCCCAGTTTGTAAATGCCGAGCACAGCCTCGGTTTGCTGGTCGAGGAAAAGAATATTTTCCTCAGAGACATAGAAGTGATAATTCAAAATCATATGGTTGTGAAAATAATGCGCGGTTTTTTCAGCGAGATTCTCCGTCGGCAAAAGGGAAACAATGCCCGGCTTCTCCCCTTCTCTCTTGATGCAAGAGGCCACGACTCGGCCCAGGGCAAATAAAGCATCTTGAGTCTCCTTTGTTTCCTGCTCAGCATAGAGGGAAACAAAGAAACGGTCTTTCCAGAAGGAAAGAAGCCCTCCTTTGTAAGTCGAATCCTGGCCGATTCCAGCCTCCTCACCTTCAAGGTCATGGGTAAAAACTCCAAAGGCATCAGAGGAAGAATCCATGTCGAAGAGGTCGGCAACCAAGTCACTCTGACCTTTCCTGGTGTAGCGCCTGGCCAAGAGCTTTTTAAAATTATAAGAGCGATAGACCTCGCCTGCACCGTCGATGTAATCGAAGATCGTTTCGCTATCGTAAATCTCGTCTTTTCCCTCTGCCCTCCAACCGTTTATCTCCGACGGCAATAAATTTGCCAGGTTATCTTTATCCTCTTTTGAACCATTGGCCATCAGCTCTCCTCCAAAAAAGCCAAAAAAGGGGAGAGTCCCCTTTTCTCCTGAAATGAGAATGAACAACACAAGCAGCAGGAGCTTTTTCATCTTCAGAGATTTTATCAAAATTGAGCATGAAAAATAAAGAATGGCAAAAGACTCTTCATAGACAGGAGAAAGAAAAAAGATTTGTTTACTTTGAGAATTCTTAGCATTTCTATAAATTCATGTTGAAAAGAAAAAATAAATAAGATAATATCGAACTTGAGATTTAATATGGTTTCCTTAGTTCAATTTTGTCCCTTAAGGAGTACGGAATGATAAGACTCTCCACCAAAGGACGGTATGGTGCCCGCCTGATGCTGAACCTCGCTCAGCATTACAATAACGGCGAGGAGTCAGTCATCCTCAAAAATGTCTCCGACGAAGAAGAGATTTCCATCCGCTATCTGGAGCAGATCATCATCCCGCTCAAAATCAGCAGGCTGGTGAAAAGCATCCGCGGAGCAGGAGGAGGCTACACTTTAGCCCGTGATCCTTCTGAGATAAAGCTAAGTGAAGTCCTCCATGCCCTCGAAGGCTCATGCTGTCTTGTCGAATGCGTGGAAGACAGCGATTTCTGCCAGCGCATGCCCACCTGCCCCACATATGAGGTCTGGAAAGAAGCCAGCAATCTCCTGAAGAATTATTTCGACAGCATAACAATCCAGAACCTTGTTGATCTTGCCGCGAAAAAGAAAGCCAAGGCCAAAACAAAAACCAGAGACCATTAATCCCGGCTTCGGACCAAAGCTGACTCTCTAAAAACGAAAATTTCTGCTTGACAAAGGCATTTAAATCTTATATTTTCTACAATTACTATTGTTTTTATAGTATATATGAATTTCTTTATTTTTTCTGAGTTCAAGGATGAGCAAGGCTGCCAAAGACATCCCTTTATCGCCTTTTATCGGTTCTTAACAAGTTTTACCAGACATAATATAATTCGTCTGAAAAAGGGACTTTGAATCAATTTTCAAGGAGAGTACAAATGAGGAAGCACGGCTTATTTATCGGGCTATTGACGTTCGCCTTCTTAGCCTTGGCTGTTCTTCTGGTTATTCCTTCTCTTCGAGCCAGAGAGACTGCTCTCCGGAAAGACTATGTCGGGTCTGAGACATGCAAGCAATGCCATGAGCAACAGTACAAGAACTACAAGATGTCCATCCATTTTCTCACCGAGAAAAAGAACCTCGAGCTTAAAGGCTGCGAAGCCTGTCACGCTGAGGGAAGCGCTCATGTGGAAGCAGGTGGTGGAGCAGAAACAATCTTCAGCTTCAAAGCTTCTGTCCCTGCTGCGAAGAAAACTGAGAAGTGCCTGAATTGCCACAGCAAAGAAAATGAAAACCTGCTCTTCCACGGAAGCGACCACATGAAAGGCTCTGTGGCCTGCTCTGAATGTCACCAGTCTCATCCTGAGATGGGAAAGGATAAGCTGCTGACAAAGGAAGGCTACAAGCTCTGTCTGACCTGCCATCGCGAGGTTGCAGAAAAGATTACGCTCAATGAGAGGCACAGAATTAAGGAAGGAATCGTTCAGTGCACTGACTGCCACAAGACTCATGAGCAGTCGCCAAGGACAAGGCTTGGCGGGTTTAAGAATGAAGCCTGCTTCAAATGCCATACGGACAAGCAAGGGCCGTTCGTCTATGAGCATGGTGCGGTCAGGATTGAAGGTTGCACAGCCTGCCACGAGCCTCATGGCTCGGTCAACAGGCATATGTTGACCCATCAGAGCACGGCTGAGCTTTGCTTCTCCTGCCACACCTCTGTTCCGTCCTTTCACAGCCGATTTACGGCCAATACCGTCTGCACCAATTGTCATTCCGCCATCCACGGCTCTCAGTTGAGTTCGACATTCATCAAATAAGGAAGGGGAAAAAATGAAGAACAGCAAAATTCTTGCTATCATTTTGGGAATAATCCTTATCGTCTCTTCAAACATTCTTCGAGCCGATGAGGAGGATAAGGTCGCGCTTACCGGAAATTTTGAATTCGGCTACCGCCATGTCGATGTCAGCGGAAACATCAATAAGTACTATGAGGACCTGAACATCAAAAAAGGGCCGCGCCTCTTGAGCTTGAATTTCGACCTCCTGCCATCAGGAAAGTATAAAAATTATTTCGACCTGCTCAGCGTTTATGCTTCGACCATTGGAGGAGACCCCTTTGAAAGCTACGGCTTCACTCTGAAAAAACATGGGGCCTTCAACTTCCGCTACGGCCATCGCAAGTCCACCTACTCCTACCAGGACATCATCCTTACTCCTGACCTGGCCAATATCAGCCAATCAAGCGGCGGCGATTTTCATACTTTCAGCTTCGAAAGGAATTTCGACGAGCTCTATTTTGACCTGAGGCTAACGAAGAGGGCAAAGCTTTTCCTCTCCTATGACAGGCAGCAAAGAGCAGGAGAAAGCACGACGACTCTCGATATAGCCCGTGATGAATTTGAGTTTGACAAGCCTCTGGACGAATTAAAGACCGAATACAGAGCAGGCTTCCAGCTCAATTTCGCGAAGTTAGATTTTTATCTCGAAGGAAGCTACCGCGACTACGAGAACAATTCAAGGATATTCCTTCCTGGTTTTTCCGAAGGAGCGAACACCACGAATTTCGCAGAGCTTTTCTCCTTCGAGCTCATGGCTCCCTACGATTTTACTATGCCCATGATTACGGCAAGGATCAACGCCCAGCCGACAAAAAGAATCCAAGCCGCAGTTTCCTATGCTTTCTCTGACCTGGATATGAACCTGAATTATTATGAGAAAGGCCTGGGAACCAACTACAACAACACGCCGCTTGATTATCTAACCAGGGGCAAAGGCCAGATCAACCGCAAGTTCAACCTTGCAGATGTCGACCTTTCATACAGAATTCATGACAAGGTCTATCTCATCGGCGGCTTCAAATACGACAATCTCGAGCAGGATGGCGAGCTAAACATCAACGGCAGCACTCCTATCGTGACTTTGCTCGACATCAAAACCTTAATCTATGAGGCCGGAACCCAGGTCCTTCCGTACAAGACTCTTTCCATAAGCGGTGGACTGAGGTTCGAGTCCAGAGAAGCTTCGCTTGGGGAGAAAGAAGAGACAGAGCGGACGAGCTTCTTCTTCAACACTAACTATAACCCTTCCAACAAATTGAACGTAATGGGCGAATACGAAAGAGGAACATACAAAGACCCCTACACTTTGATAAGTCCCACAGACTCGAGCAGGATCAAGATTCGCGGCAAATTCAAACCGTTGGCTGGATTCGACATCATCCTCACCTATCTGAGAAGAGACTTGAAGAATGAAGATTCGGGCGGCAAATTCGATTCCAACA
>CAZJXZ010000116.1:0-7912 GCA_964549955.1 uncultured Eubacteriales bacterium | reverse complement strand
TCTCAGCCAGATTCGCTCCTTTTCCGCCCAGGATATCCTTCATCTCCTTGTTTCCATCAGCCTCATCTTTTCCGAAAAAGTATACGTATTTTTTTGTCATCCTTCGACTCCTCTTCTCATTAACCAAAAAATATACACGTAACTCTCGGAAAATTCAAGAATTGTGTGGTTGACAGGGGTTGAATGTAACTGATATAGTTCATGCCGGATGTCTTCGGATGGCAGCTGAGCCAACAACAAAAAAACTTAAATGGCTTTAAAAAAGGAAATTCAGTCTATTTAATGAAATCCCATTGAATGCAGACGGTGTCTAAATGCCGGAGATTGCCAAGAATATATTTTTTGTCTTCTCCTCTGATGTCATCTCAAAGATTTTCGGGCTTTTAACCACAATTCTTATCGCCAGGACGCTCCCCAAGGGAGAGTACGGGCTTTTATCCTACGTAGCTTCAATCATCTACTTGTTGGGCCTTCTCACCGACCTTGGCTATGTGCCCTACGGCATAAAAAAATTCTCTCAAGACAAGGAAAAAGATAAGAATTTGCTGACGCCCGGCCTCATGCTTTCGACCTTCGCTTCGCTCCTGATCTTAATTTTCATCCTGATTGCCATAAGCACGACAAGAATGAGCACCGAGCAGAAGCTTTTGATGCTCTTCCTCGGAATCGGGCTGAGCATCAATTCGCTTTCTTTCTCTTATAATTGCTCAATAAGAGGCGGTGAGAAATTTAAATATTACAGCGCTTCCAGAATTATCAGCTCGCTGGCCATACTCGCGCTGACGATAATCTATCTTCATCTGCCTCAAAATAGGCTGGTCAATGCCGGCGGAAAAGCGCCCCTGATTGGTATGTCGCTGTCTTTTATCTATTTGTTTTATATCAATAAAAAGCACGGCTTGGTCCAGATCAGATTAAAAATACCTTTGGCAGAAATCAGGAATTTCTTCAACAACTCGCTTCCCTTCGCCCTGATGTCTGTTTTTGCCATAATCTACAGAAGAATAGATATCATAATCATAAAAAAAATTTTGGGGTTGGAAGCGGTGGCCTCCTATGCTTTGGCAAAGGGTTCAACCGACTATTTGAACATTCTGCCCATAAGCATTTCGACAGTTTTGTTTCCTTATCTATCAAAGTCCTTCACCTATGAAAAAACGGAGTTTCTCAATTCACTGGACATTGTCAAGAAAATTGCAAGAATCCTGACTGCTGTGGCTATTCCTTTGATAATCATTTTTCTATTCTGGGGAGAGGACATTTTTGCCCTGGTCTTTTCGGCCAAGTATAGCGATGCTGGCAGGCTTTTCCGAATCATCATCTGGAGCATCTTATTTTCATTCATGGTTCATTTGACAGAAACTCCGATCGTTGCCGGTCCCAAACCATATGTGAATGTCTATATCCAGGTCCTATCGATGATTCTCTACACCATCGCCCTCGTTATCATTCTTCCAAAATATGGCATCAGAGGCGCAGCCCTATCTTACTTGGGAATAGAGGCGCTGGCTTTTATCCTCCGCATGGAATATGTGAAAAGGAAGATTGTCCGGCTTAAATACCGTGATTTTTTTCTCAAGCCAATTCTAGCCGGAGCCTTGATGACTCTCGTCTGTTTAATCTCCAAAAACATACCTTACACGCTCCTCGGGCTGGTGGTCTATGCTGCCGTTCTTTTTTTTACGGGAGGCCTTAAGAAGTGATCCGGAAAATTGTCATCACTGAGCCGGTGACGATTGTCAAAAAAATAGAAAATCCTGTTCTTGAAAAAATCACAAAAAAGGTTCCCGTCATTTCAAGATTATTGGAAAGGCTTCCACAAAAGCTTGTGGACAAAATTTTTTGCAACGATTTTTCTGTGAACGAGAGAATTTTTGAAAGGCCTTTTGTCTTTCTTAACCTTCCACCTCCGGAAAAGAATATCAAGGTGCTTGATGCGGGATGTTCGTTCAGCGTTCTTTCTCTGGAGATGGCCTCCATAGGGTATAAAGTCTGGGGAATAGATTTGATAGACTATCCTTTCCAACATCCAAACCTCGAATTCCTCAAAGCAGACATAAGCGCCATGCCTTTTCCTGATAATTTCTTTGATGCGGCTGCTGCGATTTCCACCATTGAACATGTGGGCATCGGACATTATGGAGACCCTGTCTATGAGAACGGAGACTACAAAGCCGTGAACGAAATCCGTAGGGTGTTAAAACCCGGCGGCAAATTCATCATCACCGTTCCCTACGGGAAAAAAATGGTTATAGAGAATTTTTTAAGAATCTATGACGAGGTTGAACTGAGAAGGCTGTTGAGCGGTTTCAAGATTGAAAAAATATTTTATTTCACCAGATTGGGCAAGGGCTGGCATTCCGCGCGCAGGGAGGAAGCGGCAACAAAGGCTATCGACGAAAGAGGAAGGAATCTGGCGACTGTGCTCGTCTCCTGTTTGAAATAAATCGCAATGCCCGCCCTTCAGGATTTTCGGAGAAAAAGTATGTTCAGCGAAAAAAAGAGCAGAAGGCTATCAGCGACTATCAGCTTATAATCCACTTTTCGGCTGAGGCTGCCAAAGCAGCCGCAGTCGATATCCAGACCCCTGAGGATGGCGCTCGTGACTAGAAGCAGAAAGCCGGCCAAGAAGCACGAGACAAGAAAGGCGCTGGCCTTGCGGAATAGGCCGAAGATTAAAAAACTGCCGCAGATGACCTCAAGCCAGGGCAGGACCAGAGCCAGGAAAAAAGATATGAACCGGGGAAAAGCCCTGTAGTTGTCGATGCCCTGAGCAAATTCCAGAGGATCTAATATCTTGAGAATCCCTGCCCAGATGAAGACGCCGCCTACGATAAATCTCAAACCAAGAAGAAGGTCTCTATTGCGAATCATCCTCTCGCTCCACTGGCAGGCCTTTCTTTCGCCATTCCAGCCAGCCGCCGAAAAAGACCTTGATCGGAGCAAAGCCTTTTTTGTGAAGAACCTTGGACAAGGCCACGCTCGACTGGCACTCGCTCCCGTCACAGTAGACGACTAAAGTCTTTTTAAGCGGAATGGAACGCAAATCCAGGGCTTCTTCCTTATGCTCGACAAAAGGAATGTTCACCGCTCCCAGGACATGGCCCTTCTTGAAATCTTTTTTGTCGCGGCTGTCGATAAAAAGGGCTTCTCCTCCTGAAAACAGGTCCTCCGCCTCTTCGAGGGTGATAAAAGTGATCGAGGGATATTCTTCTTTGGAGAGGAAAGCATGGCGGAATTCCCCCTGAAAGTATCTTTTTATAAGGCCAGTATTTGATAGAAGCCCGAGGGCCGATCCCAAAGCAAGGATGAAAGCGCTGTGCTGGATAAGCCTTTTGAGATTCATCAGAAGCTTAAAAAAACTCCCCGGGCTTTCTAGGGAAAAAGGGTCTGGTATTTCTTTAGACCGGCTTTAAAAACTTCAATCGCTCGCCTTAAATCCTGCTCCTTGAGCACATAGGCTATTCGGACTTCATCCCTGCCTTTATCAGGCGAGCTGTAAAATCCTCCGGCAGGAGCGACCATAACCGTTTCCTGGTCAAGATGAAAATCGGTCAGCATCCACTGCACAAAATGCTCGGCATCTTTTAGAGGAAGCCTGACGATGATATAAAAGGCACCTTGAGGCTTGTGCATGACAATCCCCGGAATGCTCTTTAAACCTTCATATAAAACATCCCTCCTTCGCTCGTACTCTTCCTTGACCGCCTGGAAATAATCTTTACCCATACGGTAAGCGGCAAGGGCTGCTTTCTGCTCGACCGAAGGAGGGCAGAGCCTTGCCTGGGAGAATCTCAGAAGGGACTGGTAGACTTCTTTATTCCTGGTGATGACCGCGCCGACCCGGGCGCCGCAGCAGCTGAATCGCTTGGAAATACTATCGACAACAATAACCCTATCCTCGATCTCTCTGTATTCCAGGATGCTTTTATGTGTTGCCCCATCATAAATGAACTCCTTGTAGACTTCATCGCCGATTAAAAAGAGGTCGTGCTTCTTGACGAGAGAGATAACCCGCTCCAGCTCTTCGGCTGTATAGACAGTTCCGGTGGGATTATTTGGGGAACAAACCAGAATCGCTCTTGTCTTCGGAGTAATCCTGGCCTCTATCTCTTTCTTGGATGGAAGGCGGAATCCATCCTCAACCCGCAAGGTCAGCGGAACAATCTCCACGCTGGCAAAGGAGGCATAGCCATTATAATTGGTGTAGAAAGGCTCAGGAATGATGACTTGCTCGCCTGGGTCAGCCATGACACTGAAAGAAAAATGAATGGCCTCAGAGCCGCCGACGGTGATAATCACATTCTCGGCATCGAGAGGGATGCTGTATGAGGCAAAATAATCGGCGATAGCCTGCCTCAGCTCCAGGATTCCTTGAGCGGGTCCATAGCTCAGGACCTTCTCGTCAAAGCCATGGATGGCGTCCATAACCGGCTGGGGTGTGAGGATATCAGGTTGGCCCAGGTTTAAAAAGTAGATATGAATTCCACGCTGCTGAGCCTGATCAGCATAGGGCTTAAACTTGCGTATCGGAGAAGCCTGGATATCCCGACCCCTCTTGGAAATGTTCATTTATCAATCCTCCGTATAAGATCGTATAAAGGCGATTTGATTATTAACTAAAGAAGACGAGGTTGTCAAAGTTTTTATTGCCATCATTTCAAGATTCTGGTATTTTGGTCAAGGTAATCCTGAGCCAAGATGATCGTCGACTCTCGGGCACGAATTGCCGATAAAAAAGGCTGGGGAAATTACTTCCTCCTCACCCTCGAAACTCCTCTCATCGCCTCCGAGTCCAAAGCCGGACAATTCCTCATGGCCCGCGTTTCTGAGCATCCTTTTCCTCTTCTGCGCCGGCCGTTCAGCATCCATTCTAAAGACGAAAGACACATCGAGATTTTCTTCAAGATTGCCGGAATCGGAACAGCGCTCTTGAGCCAGAAAAAACCTGGTGAAGCTGTCGACATCCTCGGACCTCTGGGGAAAGGATTTTCCACAGACAAAGTTCTTGAAGGAGAAGGAGTGGCTTTGGTCGGAGGAGGAAGAGGAATTGCTCCTCTTTATTTTCTGGCCAAGGAACTCCGTTCTCACCGCGCCTCGCCCAAAATTTTCTACGGCGGCCGCAGCCTCGAAGACCTCCCTCTCAAGGAGAGATTCGAACGAGAGGGCTTTGACTTGCGCTGCTCCACTGACGACGGCTCCTGCGGATACAAGGGGCTCGTCAGCGACTTTCTCGATGAAGAGCTCGAAAGGCTCTCTGCCTCCCGAATTTTTGCCTGCGGGCCTGAAGCCATGATGAAAAAAATCTCGCTGACCGCCCGAACAAGAAACATCCCGACTGAGTTCTCGCTTGAATCCCGAATGGGCTGTGGCTTCGGAGTCTGCTGGGGGTGCGTCAAAAGAATAAGAAAGAATGGCAAGGCAGAATGGATTAAAATTTGCGAGGATGGGCCTGTTTTCTCCGGAGAAGACATCGTTTGGTCAGAAGGTGAAGAATGACCGACCTTTCTGTTGACCTGGGCTTCACCAAGCTCAGGAACCCGATTATCGCCTCTAGCGGCACCTTCGGCTACGGCCTTGAATTCCTGCCCTTTTTTGACTTGAGTCAGCTGGGCGCGTTTGTGGTTAAAGGCCTTTATTTTAGGGAACGGAATGGAAATCCCCCGCCCAGGCTTGCCGAAACCCCGAGCGGCCTGCTCAATGCCATCGGACTTCAGGGCATCGGCGTCCAGAGGTTCTCAGCAGAAATCCTTCCCAAGCTAAGAAAATTCGAGACAGCGATTATCGTCAATATCTGCGGCGAAAGCGACGAGGAATATGCGTCTTCGATCGAGTTTCTGGACAGGCAGCAAGGAATCTCAGCCTATGAATTGAACATCTCCTGTCCCAATCTCAAGAGAGACGGGCTCTGTCCGGCCTTAGACCCTGAGGCTACATTTTCTGTGGTCAGCCTGGCCAAAAAGCAAAGCTCGAGGCCGGTGATAACAAAGCTCTCTCCCAATGTCACTGACATCGTCGAAGTCGCCCTCAGCGCTCAGGAAGCAGGGTCAGATGCTGTCTCGCTGGTCAACACCTTCCTGGCCATGGCGGTGGACGTGGAATCAAAAAAGCCGGTCTTGTCCAATGTCTTTGGGGGATTGAGCGGGCCGGCCATCAAGCCCATCGCCTTGAGGATGGTTTATCAGGCGGCAAATCGTCTGAAAATTCCTGTGATCGGGATGGGCGGTATCTTCTCGGCCAAAGATGCTCTCGAATTCTTGATCGCTGGAGCCAGAGCGGTCGGGGTGGGGACAGCGAATCTTGTCGATCCGCAAGCCGCGCTGCGCATCATCGAGGAATTGAAGAGCTACTGCCAGGAAAAAGGAATCGAGAAAATCGAAGAAATCATCGGCTCGATAAAAGTCTGATTCGGACAAGAACAAAGGAAGAAAAACATGAACAAGAAAGAAGACTCGGCAAAAAGAATCATTGTCGCCCTTGACCTTGGATGCGGCAAGGAAGCCCTTGCTCTGGTCAAGGAACTGCGGGGAGTTGAAATCTTTAAGGTCGGATTCAGGCTTTTCACCGCCGAAGGCCCTGCTTTGCTCGACGAAATCAAGGAACTCGGAAAGAAGGTCTTCCTCGACCTTAAGCTTCATGACATTCCCAACACCATAGCCGAGACAGTCAGGGTTGCGGTGAAACACGGCATCCACATGCTGACTCTTCATTCGTCCGGAGGAAGGGAGATGATGGCGAGGGCCGCTGAAGCAGCAGCAGCCGAAGCCGAGAAAGAAGGAAGGACGAAGCCTTTCCTTCTCGCTGTGACCGTGCTCACCAGCCTCAAGGGCGACGAGCTGCGAGAAATTGGGGTGACTTCGGATGTCGCTCCTCAAGTCCTCAGACTGGCCAAGCTGGCCAAGGAAGCTGGAATGGATGGATTAGTCTGTTCTTCCCAGGAGATTGAAATCATCAAGAAAGAGATTGGCAGAGACTTTCTGGTGGTTGTCCCTGGAATTCGGCCATCCTGGGCCGAGGCTGGCGACCAGAAGAGGATCATGACTCCCTCTCAGGCTGTCCAAAAAGGGGCGGATTATTTGGTCATCGGAAGGCCGATCATAGAAGCTCCCTCACCCTACGAAGCTTTTCTCAAGATAGTCAGTGAATTAAATCAGGCGTGAGACTCTTCCCACCGTAAAGATAGTATCTAAAATCCCCCAAACAACTGCCAACAACAATCCTGCCAAAACAACACAGACTACAAAATAGATGACTGCTTTATCTCTTGGAGCATCGACCAGAGGAGTCATGAAACCAAGATAGAGAATGTAAATTCCATAAAGCCCGACTAAAATATCCAGCCTTCCCAAGAAAGGGATGAGGTAAAGAACACTTCCCACCAGCAGAGGAGTCAGGCCGTAGGCTGCAAAATTCATGGCATTGTTCAGATTTTGGCTGGAGGAGAAAGCCGGCGCCAAAGTATTGATGATGAACCCAAGGAGATAAACAGAGCCAAGAATGAAAATATAAACAAGAACGGCCCGCAGAAAAGACATCCCCATTCCGAACTTGTACCAGCCGCGGTAAGGAACCCTAAAGCCGACGAACCTGAAACGCAAGAATTGGACAATGGCCGGAATCAAAGCCAAGAACAGGATATAAGAAGAAAAAAGCTTAGAAACAGAAAGAGACTCTTTTTTTACCTTGCCCCATTCCAGGTTGGGCTTTAGCATTATTCCCTTCACTCGGGAAAATAGATTCATAGCCACTCTCCTTCAAAGAAAAAATTCTTGACCTCACAATTTCTGATTGTCCTCTAGACCATCATCACTATCATCAAAAGATTCACGTTAAGGATGAAGGACTGTCTTATCAGTTTTGGAGGCGCGGGTCGGACTCGAACCGACGAATCGAGGTTTTGCAGACCTCTCCC
>CAZJXZ010000115.1:0-8008 GCA_964549955.1 uncultured Eubacteriales bacterium | reverse complement strand
TCTCGGACGCTTCAAAGCGTCCTGCGACCAAGGGGTCATAACCCCTTGGAACCCCTGCTGCTTTGCCGATGGGCAAAGCAGCGAAGCCTGAGCCCTTCTGTTGACTCGAGTCGGATATTCAAATATAGTTTAGAATCAATGAACAAAAAAAGTCAGTTTAAAGGATATATCCAGGTCTATACCGGGAAGGGAAAGGGAAAAACCACAGCAGCTCTGGGCCTTGCCCTGCGGGCTGCCGGACACGGACAAAGGGTTTACATCGGGCAGTTTCTCAAGGGACAGATGTACGGCGAATTGCTATCTCTAAAAAAGTTCTTGCCTTTGGTCACCATCGAGCAATTCGGCAGAAAAGGCTTTATTCATGTCAGCAAAGACCCGGATCTGGAAGATATCGTGCGCGCCAAAAGAGGCCTGAAGAAGTGTTTCGAGGCCATGCTTTCTAAGAAATACAGAATCGTCGTCCTCGATGAGATAAACGTAGCTGTGGACTTACAGCTGATCACAGAAGCAGAAGTCCATAGATTTCTCGACAAGAAGCCGGAGGATGTCGAAATCGTCCTGACCGGAAGGTATGCGCCTGCTTCTTTCATCAAAAGGGCAGACCTGGTCACTGAGATGAAGGAGAAAAAGCATTACTACCAGAAAGGTGTGATGGCCAGAAAAGGAATTGAAAAATAGATTTGGCTGGGTGCTTCGAAAATACGTAAGCCTGCTGCTTCGGCATCACGCAATTGGAAATGAATACAAAAATATGAGATTAAAATAGAGGAATATTCTTGCCGATGGAAAAAGAGAAGTTTGAAGAGCTGGTTCGAGAAGCTCTGGACAAACTCCCCCAGAAGTTCAAGAAATATCTCGACAACCTGGCAGTGATTGTCGAGGAAAGGCCCTCAAGGGAGATTTATGACAGAACTCAAACTCCGCCATTCAGCTCGATCCTGGGCCATTACCACGGCGTTCCTTTCAAGCACCGCGGCCCATTCTACGGTAACGTCCCGCCTGATGTGATTGTCATCTACCAGAAGACCATAGAAAACATCTGCTTCACAGAAGAGGAAATAAAGAAAAAAGTCAGGGAGGTTGTCCTCCATGAGATCGGGCATTACTTCGGGCTGAGCGATAAGGAGCTGAGAGAAATAGAGAAAAGTTAAGGAGAGGACGATGTCCGAGCGGCTTGAAGGAGTTTACGTTCCTTTAACCACTCCCTTTGTCGGAGATAAAGTCTCGACTGATAAGTTTAAGGAAAACATCGAAAAATACAATTTGACCGGGCTTGCCGGCTATGTCATCTCAGGCTCAACAGGTGAAAGTGTCTTTCTTTCAGATAATGAGACAGAAGAGCTGGTGAAGACAGCAAAGAAAGCTGCTTCTGCGGACAAGAAAATCATTGCCGGCACAGGAAGGGAATCCACCAAAGCGACGATTGAATTCACGAACAGGATGGCGGACCTGGGTATCGATGCTGCTTTGGTCAAAACGCCAAGCTACTTCAAAGCCCGCATCGACCAGGAAGCGCTGAGAAAACACTATCTCATTGTCGCAGAACAGTCACGTGTTCCGCTAATCATCTACAATATCCCTCAGAACACAGGAATCTCTGTCGATTCCAGGCTCATCATCGAGCTCTCCAGACATCCCAACATCGCCGGGATAAAAGACTCATCAGGTAATCTGGCCACATTGGGTGAGGTCATTCCTCACCTTGATTCTCATTTCAATTTTCTGATGGGCGCAGCCAGCATTTTTCTTGCAGGGCTGATGGAGGGAGCAAGCGGCGGAATCCTGGCTGTGGCCAATGCTGCGCCAGCGCATTGTGTCAAACTCTATAAGCTTTTCTTAGAAAAAAAATTCAAAGATGCGCTCAAGATTCAACTCGATATTATTCCTCTCAATAAAGCCATCATCCAAACCTTCGGCATCCCTGGGCTGAAGTATGGCCTTGACCTGCTCGGCTATTACGGCGGGCCCTGCCGCTTACCTCTTCTTCCTCTCGAGGAAAAGGGAAAAGTTGAGATGGCTGCAATTCTTAAAAACCTTGGCCTTCTAAAGAAGTGACTTTCCTTGAAGATTGTGTGCAATGAGAAGACAAAAAACTAAACCTTCTCATCATGGAAGGCGCGACTTCATCAAAAAGATGGTCGTGGGCGCTATCTCCATCTTCACGCCTCTACCAAAATCCTTCCTAAGGGAACAGAAGGAAATCCATCGCTTGAGAAAGGGCGAGATGTATTATCGCCGCCTGGGAAGAACAGAGCTTTACATCTCCGAGATTTCCCTTGGAGGAAGCCCGCTTCCTGACCAGTCGCTCCTCGTTCAAATCATCGAAAGGGGAGTAAATTACATCGATACCTCATGCGCTTACGGCAACGGAAACGGTGAGCGCCAGATCGGCCGTCTCTTCAAGGAAATCGGAAGGGATAAAGTCTATGTCGGAACCAAGTTCAAGCTTGACGGCAAAAACTGGAGCGAGGAATCGATAATCAAATCCGTCAATGGAAGCCTCAGCCGCCTTCAGACAGACTGCGTCGATGTCCTTCTTATCCACGGCGCCGAGTTAGAACAGCTCACTGATGAAAGGGTTCTTGGAGCCTTTGAAAAATTGAAGGCGCAAGGAAAATACAGGTTCAAAGGCTTATCCTGCCATTCGGACCATAACCGAATCGTAAGAAAGGCGGTCGAATGCGGCCATTATGACATGCTCATGCTCGGATACAATGTCTTCGACATCCAGCGAACAGAGAAAAAGATAAAGGCCTATGATGATTATCTTGGAGAGAACGGAATAAGCCGTCTTCTGGAGCTTGCAGCCTCCAAGGATGTGGGAATAATCGCCATGAAAACCCTGAAGGTCGGAGGAAGAAGGCAGAATCTGGAGAAATACAGGACGGGTACAACCTCAATCTGCCAGGCCATGCTGAAATGGGTGTTGGAAAATAAAAATGTGACTTCGGCAGCCACTGAAATATTGAATTACCAGCAGATGGAGGAAGATCTGGGCGTGGTGGGCATGACTCTCTCTCAAGAAGAAAGAATGAATCTCTACTGCTTCGTTAAAGAAAATTCGAAGGACTACTGCCATATGTGCGAGCTCTGTCAGAGAAACTGTCCTTCTGGAATCAAGACTACGGCAATACTCCGCTGTTTAGCTTATCGGGAAAGCTACGGAAAGAAAAATTTGGCAAGACGCCTCTATTCAAGCCTCGAGCCGGAGCAAAGGGCATCTTCCTGCAAGGATTGCGGCGAGTGCGAGAGGGCTTGCCTCTATGAGGTCAATATCCGGAAGAGAATCAAGGAAGCTCATCGAATATTATTTTCCTGAACCTCTTTTCCATTCTGCAAGAACTTTTTTATCTTATAGAGAAAACTGGTGTTAATCCTGTGCTGAACTCCTCTTCTATTCTCTTCATTCATTAAAGATGGGCCGAGCATTGACCATGATGCTCATCCTTCCTATAATTAATCCGTGCACTTGCTCATGGCTCTTTTTTAAAGGGCGACTTCAAAGAACAGACCAATGCTTGAAAGCGCAGCACAGAGCAAAAGGGAGGGTAAGATGAAGAAAAAGAAAAAAAATTCAGCTTTATTTTCTAGCGCTTTTCTCCTAGTCCTTTTTTGCTTGATTTTTTCGAGCCACACCGCCGCTCAAGTCGAGATTAAAATCGAAAACGGTATCACTGTTGTCCGCAACCCAAAGACCCCGGCTCAAGTGAAAGGCGTTCCTTCGTTGCTGACTTTAAAGGAAGACCTGGTCATCGGAAAGGAGACGGACAAAGAAGACTATTGGTTTAGCCTACTGAACTCCATTGCCGTTGATGATTCAGGGAATATTTATACGCTGGACCCGAAGGAAGTCAGGATCAGAGTTTTTGACTCAAAGGGGAAGCTGTTAAGAGTCTTCGGCCGAAGAGGCCAGGGGCCGGGCGAGTTCAACGGGCCCGGATCGATAAATGTGAGGCGAGACGGGAATCTCGTCGTTAATGATTTTATGAAACGTAAATATTCTTTCCTGACTTCGGATGGAAAAAGCATTAAGGACGTTTCCACCGCTTCATTCAACCTGAGCCGACTCAGATTCGACAGTCGCGGCTTTCTCTATTCTATTAACTGGATATTTGGCGAAAAGCAAGGTCAGGAGATAGCTAAATTTGACCAGAACATGAATCGCGTTGCAACGATTTCTTCCTTTAAAACAGAAACAAAGCCCAGAGTTACAATCCCTTTTAAAAACAGTCATTATTTTGACCTGACAAGCAAAGATGAATTGGTCTGGTTGATATCGTCAAAATATGAAATGAATGTCGTCAATCCAGAAGGGAAACTTATCAAGCGAATAATAAAGGATTATGAGCCAAAAAAGATAACGAATGCTGATAGAGAGCGAATCGAAAAAGAAGAATCTTCTGGCCTACCGCAGAAAATAACGGTCGAGCTTCCACAAAATTTTCCTCCAGCCGAAGATCTTTTGATCGACGATGAAGACCGGATTTATGTTCGAACATGTGATAGGGACAGCAAGGGCGGCGCCTTTTACGACGTCTTTGACTCCGAGGGCAGGTATATCTCGAGGTTTTCTCTTCCTGAAAAGGAGCGAGTCTTGGTTATCAAGAAAAACAAGCTATACTGCATCATCCAGGAAAGCAAGGAAAGCATTCCACTGATGAAGAGATACGACATGAAATGGAAGTGAGTTAAAAGATTTTTGAATACCAGAGCTTGAGAATATCCTCAGCGGGTTTGCCGTGAGGAGTGTAGCCTGTATCGTAAGGTCCTCCCTGGTCAGGGTTCGGCAACCACTGCCAAAAGTACATGCCCACAAGCCACGACTTTCCCATGACACTCTTTAGTGCATCCTCGTAACAGTTTGCCTGAACACTGAGATCAACGGTTCCCTGCCGCTGCCAGTCCCAGGGATTCTGGGCGCCGCCAGCGACACTCCTGTAGCCAATCTCGGTCAGGATGAGTGACTTGTTCCAGTGCCCAGAAAGAGCCTGGAGCTTGACAAGATAAGCCTGCCAGCCGATGAGCAGGTCATTCACTGTCGGGCTGGGATTTTGAGTGAGCGTGGGGTAGGCATCCATTCCGATGAGGTCAAGCGCATCCAACCAGTTGACGGCATCAGGATTGCTCTCGACCTGGTCGTCGGCGTAAACAAGAGTCCCTTTGTAGACTTTCCTGATTTCCCCGATGATCTGCCTCCATTCGGCTTCATGGGAAACGGTGGAACGGAGCTCACAGCCGACGCAAAATTGCTTCACGCTGAGCTCTTCAGCCATTTGGGCATAGTGAAGAATGAAGCCGCGATAAGAGGCGAACCAGGCAGCTCAATCATCATCGCTGAAATTCGGCCCGATCTCACCCCGCCAATGCTGGGGATCATAGAGAAGGTCGATGTGGGGCTTAAGCATGACCTTCAGGCCGAGCTGATGAGCATAGCGGATGATTTCACGAACCGAGGAGTCTGTAGGTGTCTCATCGCCGCTGCAGCTAATGGTCGTAGAATTGATTGTGTCTTGATAACCAGTGACGAGAATGCTCGTCCAGGTGGCTTTTGTCTGGCGGAGTTCCCTGAGGGCGAGACGGGCATCATCACCTTGGTATGAGTCCTTCCAGTAGCCGGTGAAAGCGATGCCTTTTTGGAAGCGAGATTCACCTGTCTCAGACTCGTCGCCATTGCCGCAAGCCAGAAAGAAGGCCGTTGTTATCCCGAAAAGAGCGGCAAAGCTGAATAAATGCCTTGTAATCGCGAATTTCCTTTTGCAAGGGGCATAACCTCTCTTCTTTTTGCGTTCAGAATTAGAATCCATGTTGAAAATTTCGTTTGAAAATATATCATTGAAAGTTGACCATCGTTAATGAGAAAAAAAAGAGGAGATGTCCTGCGCGGAGCCGTGGGACTATTCGCTGATAACCAGAATTTTTAGGACATATGACATATTGAAGAGACAGTCCAGAAGTCCGTCAGGTCTGCTCTCTGGGCATCAGACTGGCACGAAAATTGCAAAAATAGCAAAGAGAATAGCCATATAGAATCAATAAAAGAACTCTAAAGTTCAGGAGAGAGAATATGAAAAAAATCAAAATCGCATTGGCTCTTTCCATCGGGATAATGGCTTTGAGCCAGATAACGCTCGGCGACTCTCGTTTTCAGACGTCCTTGAATTTTTTAACTAGCTTTCCCCAAAATGATTTTAAGGAAAACGTTGACAGGACGTTCTTGGGCTTATCAGGCGAATTCCTCTACCGCTTCCCGAAGTCTATTTTCTCGATTGGATTGAGCCTGGAATACCTCAACTACGGCAGCGAAAGCCGGACAGAGCCGTTCGGTCCGACCATCCCGGATGTTGTGGTTGATGTCACCACCAGAAACAGCATTTTCTCATCAGCTTGCTTTTTGCGACTTGCCCCGATCAAAGGTTCTGTCCTTCCCTATGCGGAAGCATTGATCGGGTTCAATTATTTATTCACCTATACAGCCGTTTCCGACGAAAGCTGGTCCTCTTTAGATATTGCAACTACCACAAATTTCGATGATTGGGCGCTCAGTTATGGGGCCGGCGCGGGCGCTGTCATTCCCAATCTTGTGATTTGCAAAAAACAGGGTCAACCCAAATTCTCTATCGGGCTTGAAATCGGGCTTCGCTATCTCAAAGGCGGGACTGCCGAATACCTCAAGAACGGGTCAATCAGCCGCGAAAGCGGCACTCTTGTCTATACTCCTTTGAGGTCGGCCACCGACCAGCTGAAAACCCATTTGGGGATTGTCTTTCAATTCTGATAATAAATTACCGATTACCGCCCGGCTCTCGACTCTAAAATTATAACTGCTCGTTAATCCATTTTCCTCTAGTCTTAAAAACAAGAGGAATTATTATATTCTCAATCAAGGAATATTCCAAGGGTAAACCTGTATTCGCGCCTGGGAGAAATGGCAAAAATCCAAAATATTGGATGTCAAATGAGGCGAGGCCGAGAAAGTCTAATTCCTTTTCCGAATTTTACTTTGTCATCGTGCTGAAATTCAAATGACCGTGCACCCTGCTCCGACTGTCCTTCCCCTGCGTTATCCTGGCAGTTAGCTCAGGCAAGGCTTATCTGCCGCACAAGAGGCAACTCTGCTACCGCTGCTACCTCCCGGTCCTGACGGGGTTCACAGAGAGCTCTTTGCACAGGGCCCTGGCCGTCAACGCCACTTACAAGGACACTGTCCAGAAAAAGTGCAGCCTCGACAGGGAATTCGACCCCACTGTAGCGGATTGTGGGTGACAGGGCACCGCTAGCTCCCCATCTAGCACGGCCAGTTTTTCCATATTTCTCTAAATATCTAAAAATCTTGAACGCGAAGTAAAAATTCAGAGAATATCCCAACTTCAAGCCTAAAAAAATGCTATCTTTATCTTCAGCCTTTGTCAATAAATTACAAATATCCGATTCGAAAATACGGAATATCATCTAAAATTCACATAACCTGTAATTTCTCAGTGTAAAAGGAAATTAGGGTTAATTCCAAAAAAATCAATTATCCGCTGGAATCTTGTATTTTTTTATGGCAAATGTGCCGTCTTCTTTACTCTTGATGCAGTAAATATCGGTGCCACAAAGATAGATTTGAATAGACCTTAAAATTTTTTTATCAACTTCCTCTGGGAATCTTAGGTAGAAATTGTCAATATATTTTCCGTCAGAATCAAAAACATCGATAAGAATCCCTTTATCCTTTTCGACCCTTGAGGTCATCACCCAAAGTTTATCTTTGAAGATGAAGAGATTGAAGATATCATTTAAATATTTTTGGGGAGGTGCTGTGAATTCTACGCCATTCAGCACCACTCGTCCTTTCTTGGATTCGTCTATTTCACTTTCGACCCTATCATATCTTCTCCTGAAGGCCCTCACCACCTGATTTTTCTCTAAATCATACAATTTAACCAGATATTGCGGAGTGTGGGAGAGAAAGAGGTATTTTTCTTTGTAAAGAATTGTAATCAAATCATTTATGGAAATTGCTCCT
>CAZJXZ010000114.1:0-8124 GCA_964549955.1 uncultured Eubacteriales bacterium | reverse complement strand
CGAGAGAGGAACCTTGCCCGCTCAGCCTTTCACACGGCTTTCTCACCACTCTGCCCTCGCCGAGTGATATAAAAGCGGCGTGTCTTCGAGACACCCAGCCTGATCCATAACTGGGTTTTTATCACGAAGAAAAAATCCTTGTTAGGCTAAAATTGAAATAGCAAATTCATTGTGATATCCTTTTCCAAGGGAGGAATGACTGAATGGAAGAAAAAGAGCTCAAGGAGCTTCTCCTGAGAGATAACAAGGAATTCAGGGAGGCTTTCCGCAAGCATCAGCAGTGCGAGAAGAAGCTTGAGAGGTTAAAGAAAAAGAGCTTCCTGACCGAAGACGAACGAATCGGGGAGAAAGAGCTGAAGAAAAAAAAGCTCGCCTTTAAGGATAAAATGTACTTGCTGATGACTGAATACAGAAAATCTCAAAAATAATCTATTCACCTAAAATGAAACAAAGGAAGAAAATAAGGATTATCTTAATCGGAACAGATTCTCTGCGCGGAAAAGAGATAAAGAATGCCCTTGAACAGAAGAATTTTCCGGTTGAAAAGGTAGATTTTTATGACCCTGACGTCGAGGAGGAATACAGCAAGCTAACCCAGTTCAGAGGGGAGCCAAAAGTCATTCATCATCTTAACCAGGAATCGCTCGCAGACGCTGACCTTATTTTTCTGGCCGGCGATAAAAAAGTAAACCATGAATTTGGAATTCTCGCCCGGGAGCGAAAATTTTGGGCCATCGACTTGAGCGAGACGTTTAATAAGGAGGAAGATGTTCCGCTTGTTGTCGCCGGGGTGAATGATAGCCTTATCCCCAAAGACAAACCGGCCCTCATCGCCAATCCCCACCCTGTGACCGTTGTTCTCTCTCACCTTTTTCATACCGTTGCCGGGGAATTTGGAATTCTTAAAGCTATCTCTTTTGTCCTTCAGCCCGTTTCAGCCTTTGATGAGCAGGGCATTCAAGAATTGGCCAACCAGAGTTTCTCCATTCTGAGCAGCGCTTCCCTCGAAAAAAGAGTCTTCAAGGAGCAGATTGCCTTCAACTTCCTTTCCAGCACTGAAGCGGGCGATGAAGGAGGCTTTTCTCCTGATGAGAGACAAGTTGTGGCAGAGATCTTAAGAGTCTTTGAATCCCGTCGGTTTCCCGTTTCCTTATCCATCATCCAGGCTCCGGTTTTCCACACCTACTCAATCATGACTTATCTGGAGTTGGAGAAAGAGGCAGATATTCAGGGCTTGAAGAATCTCTTTAAAAAATGCCCGCTTTTCAAAGTTTCTTTTACCGCCCTTTCATGCCCTATCTCGGTGGCCGGAAAGGATGAAATTTGCATCGGTCAGATAAAGAAAGAGGAATCATTTCCCCGCAGCTTCTGGATCTGGACAGTGGCCGATAATCTAACTCGGGGCTCGGCTTTGAATGCACTGGAAATTGCGGAAAAAATCTTTGCTGAGGCTCAGGCTTCAGGATGAGAGAGATACTCAAGCTTTTCAAGCTCACCCTTGGAGAGAAAAAAAGGCTTGTTCTGGCATTCGCCTCAACTTTGTTCGTTGCTTTTTTCACCTATGTCTTTGTCAACCTTGTCCAGCCCATCATCGATGAGATGTTCCTGAATATCCCCCATCAGGCTCCGCAGAAAGCGAGCTTCATGGGTTTTATCTTCAAGCATATCCATGCCGCTAAAGAGCAGCTGGTATGGTTTATTCCTCTGCTGCTGGTCATCGTCATCTTCGGCAAAGGGTTGTTCACCTTCCTTTCCTCGTTTTTCATGAAATCCATCGGGCACAGAGTCGTCAAAAAAATGAGAGACGATCTTTTCCAACATCTCATCTACCAGTCGTCGAATTACTTCGACCACACACCCACCGGCGAGTTAATGTCTCGGCTGACGAACGATGTTGACAAAATTCAGGAGGCGGTCTCGGGAAGCATGAGCGATTTCATCGAGGAAGTTTTTGTCCTTTTTGCCCTGATCATTTTTATTTTTGTCACCGATTTCCGCCTGGCTTTCTTCTCTTTTATCATTGCCCCTCTTTCCGTTATCCCCTTGGCTGCTTTCAGC
Organism: uncultured Eubacteriales bacterium; assembly: GCA_964549955.1. Lineage (GTDB taxonomy): Bacteria > Acidobacteriota > Aminicenantia > Aminicenantales > Aminicenantaceae > CAZGMN01. The sequence continues at coordinate 6,066 of CAZJXZ010000114.1, read as the reverse complement.
CGGCAGCTCAAGAAAAAAGGGCTGCAGAACCAGAGAAAGATGGCTCAAATCTACACCCTGATCCACGAGACCATCACCGGCAACAAAATTGTCAAATCATTCACCATGGAAAAGTTCGAGATCAAGAAGTTCTGGCAGGCAACCATGAGCTACTTTAAGACGAGCATCAAGCTGGCCTGGATCGGCAGCCTTTCCTCGCCTTTCATGGAATTCATGGGGGCTGTGGCCGGCGGTGTTATCCTTATCCTGGGCACGAAAGAAATAGCCAGAGGAGTGATAAGCCCTGGCCACTTCGGTTCTTTTGTCGCGGCCATCTTTTACTCCTACACACCCATCAAGCGCCTGAGCCGCGCCAATAACTCCATTCAGCAGGGAGTGGCCAGCTACGAACGAATCCAGGAGATTCTGCGTAGCAAGCCTCAGATTGTCGAGCATCCTCAAGCCTACCCCCTGCCTGCGGTGAAGGGAAGCATCAGGTTCGAGAAAGTTTCTTTCAGCTACAACGAGCAGCAGCCAGTTCTTAACGGTATTGATTTTGAAGTCCTGCCCACGGAGAGGATTGCTCTTGTCGGTTTGAGCGGCGCTGGAAAAACAACCATCGTCAATCTCATCTGTCGTTTCCACGACCCGACGTCTGGGACGATCACTATCGACGGGATTGATATCAGCCAGGTCACACTCTCCTCCCTTCGCTCCCAAATCGGGCTTGTGACCCAGGAGCTTATTCTCTTCAACGATTCCGTCCGCAACAACATCGCCTATGGCTTGGAGAAGACACCCCTGGAAAGAATCATCCAGGCGGCCAAAGCCGCAAAAGCACATGAATTCATAATGAACCTTCCTTCAGGATACGAAACAAACATTGGTGAAAAGGGGACTTTGCTCTCCAGCGGAGAGAGACAGAGGTTGGCCATCGCCAGGGCCTTGCTCAAGAATCCTCCCATCCTCATCCTCGATGAAGCGACTTCAGCCTTGGATTCTGAGTCCGAGAGGCTAATCCAGATTGCTCTGGCCAATGTCATGAAGGACAGGACAACTCTGATCATTGCCCACCGTCTATCCACCGTAAGGAGCGCAGACCGTATTTTTGTTATCGATAAAGGGCGAATGGCTGAGATCGGGACCCATGCTCAGCTTTTGAGGAAGAATGGAATTTATAAAAAATTATATGACCTGCAGTTTCTTGAAGAGGAGCCCCAGCCATGATTCAGAGTATGACCGGCTTTGCCGAGAAGAGGTTTCATTCGAAAACTCTTTCGGCCATGATCAGCATCAAGAGCCTGAACCACCGCTTCCTGGATTGGATTTATCGTGGCAGCGAGATTGGCGATTTAGAGAACAGGCTAAGAGCCATGGCTCAAAAGAAGCTTAGAAGAGGAAGGATTGAAGTCTTTCTTGAATTGAACTTTTTGGACTCATCAAGGTGGAGCCTCCAAATCAACGAGGCCTTACTGCGGGAAATCCTCTCTTCCTTGGAGAAGATTTCTTCTCGAATGAAGAGAAGCATTAACCTTTCTGTGGAGAATATTTTCAATTTGCCTCACGTCGCGCAGCTGCGAAGAAAGGACTTCAGTCAAGAACAGGCAGATTTTCTGGAGAGGAGTTTCGAGCGGACATTGGATGAGGTGCTGATAATGAGAAAAAGAGAAGGAAGTGAGATAGAGAAAGAAATCCAAAGACATCTGGAGAAGATAAGGAAAATGGCCGAGCGCATCGACAGGCTCCACCGAAAGCAGCCTCTGCTCGTCAGAGAAAAAATGAGGCAGCGGCTGAGAGAACTGAGTGGAGAGCCGCTTCGAGAAGAGAGGCTGGCCGAGGAAGCTTCTTTTTTTGCTCAGCGATATGATTTGCAGGAAGAGATTGCAAGACTCAAGTCTCATCTGGAGTATGCTCTGGAGCTTATTTCTTCAAAGAGTGAAGAGCCTGTTGGGAAAAAATTGGATTTTGTTGCCCAGGAGCTTCAACGGGAGGCCAACACCATAAATTCCAAATCTCAGGATATTCGAATCATTAAAGAAAGTCTGGCCATCAAGGGAGAAGTGGAAAGTATCAGGCAACAAGTTCAGAATATAGAATAATATGGAGCGAAAGCCATGCTCTTCGTCATCACCGGGCCATCAGGCTGCGGAAAGACCACTCTGATCAAGAGACTGCTGAAAAGAATGAAAGATGTTCAGTTTTCTGTTTCCCATACGACTCGGCAGAAGAGAGATTCAGAGAAGGAAGGCAGGGATTACTATTTTATTTCGAATTCCGAATTCGAGCGAATGATCAAGAGCGATCGATTGGTTGAATGGACGAATATTCATGGCAATTATTACGGCACATCAAGAAAAGAGATTGAGAAGAAAGGCGTGAAGGGGGACCTTATCCTCGATGTTGATGTCCACGGCGCCAAGAATATAAAGTTAAAATTGAAGAAGGCCGTGTTTATCTTTGTCTTACCTCCCTCATTCGCTGAGCTCAAAAGAAGACTCGAGGCAAGAGGCGAAGAGAGCCGCGCTGTGATTAAGAAAAGGCTTGAGCTCGCTAGAAAAGAGATAAGGTCTTACCCCATGTTCGATTATGTCATCCTTAACGATAAGCTGAAGGATGCCGTTAAGGAGCTTGAAGCAATCATCTTAAGCTTCAGATGCAGCCTTTACTGCAGGAGAAAGGAAATCATGCCCATACTTCGCAGTTTCTCTGAAGAGGAATGAGAGGTTAAAATGGCGACGATTGCGCTTGGAGTTTGTTCCTCGATCAGTATCTACAAGGCTTGTGAAATCATCCGCGGATTCCAGGAGAAGAATTTCCAAGTCCAGGTGATTATGACCAGAAATGCCTCGCGTCTCATTTCCCCTTTGCTTTTTAGCGCTCTCTCCGGCGAGAAGGTCCTGGTCGACCCTTTTGATGAGCAAGAATCGGCTAAGATTGCTCACGTCACCCTGGCCAAGGAATTGTCTCTCCTCCTCGTCGCTCCGGCCACGGCCAATATCATCGGAAAATTTGCTAGCGGAGTGGCCGATGACTTTCTCTCGACTTTTTATATGGTGGTAAAATGTCCTGTGCTCATTGCGCCGGCGATGAATGAAGCCATGTACTTCCATCGACAGACTCAGGAGAATATGCGGAGGCTCAAGGCTCTGGGAGTAAAGTTCGTTGAGCCAGAAAAGGGATATCTGGCTTGTGGAGAGGAGGGTTGGGGAAGGCTGGCAGCACCTCAGAAAATTGTCGAGGAGAGCCTGAAGCTGATAAAGAAGAGCGAGAGCTTAAAGGGAAAGACTGTTTTGGTCACGGCAGGTCCCACGCGCGAATACCTCGACCCGGTTCGCTTTCTCAGCAACCGCTCTTCGGGAAAAATGGGCTACGAGCTTGCCGAGGAAGCGCTCAAGCGCGGGGCCGAAGTCATCCTCATTTCAGGGCCGACTCATCTTTTCCCTCCAGCAAAGGCTAAGTTGAAGAAAGTCGAGACAGCTCAGGAGATGAGGGAGCAAGTTCTCAAACATTTCGCCCAGGCTGACGTCGTCCTCATGGCTGCAGCCGTTTCTGATTTCAGGTTTGCTCGAAGTTTCTCGCAGAAAATAAAAAAAGAGAAGCTGGGGGAGGAAGTGCCGATAGTCGCCACCGAGGACATTTTGCGGAGAGTAGGACAAAAGAAGGGCAAAAAGATTTTGGTCGGCTTTGCTGCCGAGACGGAAAATGTTTTGAAAAATGCGGCAAAGAAGATGAGGGAGAAGAAGCTCGACCTTATCGTAGCCAACGATGTCTCGGCAGAAGGAATTGGCTTTGAATCGGATTTTAATCAGGTCGCCATCATTTCCCCGGAGGGGAAGACGACCAAGACCGAGAGAATGAGCAAGCTGGAGATAAGCAGCATCATCCTGGACCGGATAGAGGAGATCATTGGAAAAAAAAGCTGAAAAATTGCTCGATGCTCTCGAGGAAAAGCTGAGATTTTTTTCTCAGATTGGAGCAGAATTTATGTTTTCCTCGTCGTCATCAAAAAATTCCGCCTATAACTCTTTAAAGGAGAGAATCCTTCACTGCCAAAAGTGCCCTCTCTCACGGGGAAGGACGAACGCTGTTCCAGGAGAAGGGAACATTGATGCAGAGCTTATGTTTGTCGGAGAGGCGCCGGGTCGGGATGAAGATATTCAAGGGAGGCCTTTTGTAGGAAGAGCCGGACAGCTGCTGACCAAGATCATCAATGCTATGAAGTTCGAAAGGGAGGATGTTTACATCAGCAATGTGATCAAGTGTCGACCGCCCGAGAACCGAACTCCTTATAAAGAAGAGATTGAGATCTGCCAGGATTATCTCCTTAAGCAATTGGAGCTTATCAAGCCCAGAGTCGTCGTCGCTCTGGGAAAAGTGGCTGCCGACTTCTTTGTGCCGAGCAACTTGGCCATGACAGCTTTAAGAGGGAATTTTTATCAGTATGCTTCCATTCAGGTCATGCCGACTTTTCATCCGTCTTACATCGTCAGAAACGAAGGCAATAAGATAATCAAGAAGATGGTCTGGGAAGACATGAAAAAAGTCATGGCCTTCCTGGTTAAGAGATGACTTCGCTGGCCAAAGTCATTCTCTCCCTCCCTCTTGACCAGTCCTTCTCCTATATTGTTCCTGAGTCTTTTCAAGAGAAAACTAAGATTGGCTCAAGAGTCTTGGTTCCTTTCGGCCAGAGGATGCTGACCGGGATTATCATCAACCTCGAAGAGGAAAGCCTGACTCAGAAGTTTAAACTCAAGGAGATTGTTGAGGTACTGGATGAGGAGCCTCTTTTCTCCTCTTCTTTTCTCTCCTTTACGCGCAGGCTTTGTGATTATTATTATTCATCGTGGGGAGAAGTCTTGCAGTCTGCTCTTCCCCCTTCCTTCATCCTCAAAACCAGGGCTAGGGCCTTCCTCACGGAAAAAGGGAAGGCCTTGCTTCGAGATGAGAGCCTCTCCAAGGAGGAGCGAGAGATTCTAGGATACCTGCAGAAAGGAGCCTACAGCGCTTCTTTTCTCAAAAGGAAACTTAAGTTCAAGAATTTTCCCGCTCTCCTTTCTCGATTGGAGAAGAAAGAGCTGGTCGGTATCCAGAAAGAAGTCAAGAGATCCAGTGGGAGAGCAGAGCCAAGAAGTCCCTTGTCTCAGACTCAGCTTGAAATAGATTTTTCATTGGATTCCTTTTGCGCACAGGTCGCGGCCGCAGTCGCTCAAAAAATTGGGAAGAAGGTCTTTTCGCCTTTTTATCTTTATGGCCCTTCTGAGAGAAGAGAAGCTATTTATTTTTCTTTGATCAGAGAAGCGTTGGCCAAGGGAAGAAGAGTCCTGTTTTTAGTCCCTGAGATTGCCCTGACTCAAGCTCTGAGAGCAAAGTTTGAGAAAAGGCTCGGAGAAAAGGCTGCTCTCCTTCACAGCCGACTATCCGCAAGAAGCAGGGAAGCGGAGTGGAAAAGGATTAAAGAGGGAGAAGCAGTTGTGGTTGTTGGTCCCCGTTCTGCTCTTTTTTCTTTGGTTAAAGATCTGGCGCTGATCATTGTCGATGAAGAGCAGGATGAGTCGTTCTATCAGCAGGAAAGTCCCGGCTATGATGCTAGACACGGTGCCTGGATGAGAGCCGAAGAGGAAGGGGCTGTTCTTGTTTATGGCTCAGCTTTTCCTTCAGTGAGCGCCTTTTATCGAGCAAGGAAGGGCGGTTATTTATTCTCTTTGGGCGAAGGAGAAGCGAGAAAGGGGAAGGTTGAAATCGTCGATAGCAGGCAGGAGAGAGGGCTGATTTCCCGCAAGGTCGAGGAAAAGATTTTTCAGAGGATAACAAAGGGAGAACAAGTTTTAGTCTTCATCAATCGCCGCGGATATGCCTCTTTTCTTTTCTGTTCAAGATGCAGTTATGTGCCGCGCTGCAGCCGCTGCGATATCGCGCTTTCTTATCATAAAAGAGAAGAGAGATTAATCTGCCATTACTGCAATTATTCGCTCCCCAAAATGGAAACCTGCCCTGAGTGTGGGAGCAAGATGATCAGAGAGAGGGGAGTAGGGGTGGAGGCCGTTGAGGAAGAGCTTAAAAAGAAATTCCCCCAGAGCCGGGTCTCGA
>CAZJXZ010000113.1:0-8240 GCA_964549955.1 uncultured Eubacteriales bacterium | reverse complement strand
GGAGGCGCGTGGGGCTGCGATACAGTCTTAAAATGCAACGAGGTCTGCCCGAAGAGCGTCAGGCCGGCAGACGGCATTGAAGGCTTGAGAAGAAAGCTGGTTGTGGAGAAGATCAAACAATTTTTCAGGTTTAAGCGATGAAGCTCAAGCATTCTCTCTTCACCCGGCGCCAATTTTTGAGCGGCCTCTTCGGAGGCTGGCTCGGCGCCTTGCTGGCTTCTTTTCTCTATCCTGTTATCAGGTTTGTTTTTCCTCCGACAAGAGAGCCAGACCAGGTTATCTTGCCTTTTGCTGATTTCAAGGATATGGCGCCGAATTCTGTCAAGAATTTTTCATGGGGAAGCAAGCCCGGCGTTTTAAAAAAGAACGACGACGGCTCCTATCTGGTTTTTGTCGCTGTCTGCAGCCACCTCGATTGCAATGTCGTCTATCTTCCTGATAAGAAAAAATTCTTCTGCGCCTGCCATGAAGGCTGGTATGATGAGCAGGGAAGAAACATCGCCGGCCCTCCTCCCCGACCTCTTCGCAAGCTTGTTCTCTCCATAGAAGGCGAAAATCTAATAATCAGCAGAGAGGGATTCGAAGGAGCACCTAAGAAATGAGGATAGCGATTCAATCCTGGCTCGATGAGCGCTTCGGACTGCAGGCCATAATGGATTTCCTGAAGAAAAAAACTGTTCCCCAGCATAAGCACACCATCTGGTATTACAGCGGAAGCTCCATTCTGCTCTTTTTGGCTATCCAGGTCATCACCGGATTTATGCTTGCTTTCTATTACAAACCCACTCTGGAAGAGGCCAACAAGAGTGTGGCCAGAATCATGACCGAGGTTCCGCTGGGCTGGATCATCCGCTCCGTCCATTTTTGGTCTTCTTCTTTTATGATTGCCTTGGTCTTTATCCATCTGATTGGTATCTGGCTGGTCAAGTCCTACCGAAATCCCAGGGAGCTGACCTGGATGAGCGGTGTTTTTCTATTGATTGTCACTCTAGGCTTTGGCTTTACCGGCTACCTCCTTCCCTGGGACGACCTTTCTCTCTCGGCCACAAAAGTGGGGACTGACATTCCCCGCTCGATCCCTGTCATCGGAGCCTGGGTCACCAAATTCCTTCGAGGCGGAGACGATGTCACAGGAGATACCCTGACTCGCTTTTTTAGCTTCCATATCTGCATCCTTCCCATTTTTATCTTCCTCATCATTGCCGTTCATGTTTATCTCATCCAGAAGCAGGGAATGAGCCTTCCTCTGGCTGTTGAGATTAAAAAGGAGAAAGTGAGGGAAATTCCTTTCTGGCCAAACTTTATCTACAGAGAGATGATTGTCTGGCTCATTCTTCTCGGTGTTGTTTTCTCTCTGGCTGTCTTCTTCCCACCTTCTTTGGACAAGCAGGCGGATTTGATGGCGCCTGCTCCTGAGGGAATAAAACCTGAGTGGTATTTTCTTTTCCTTTTCCAGACTCTAAAAATCTTCCCAGCCAAGATTCTTTTTGTGAGCGGAGATACGGTGGCAGTCCTGTTGATAGCCCTGGTCGGCGTTCTCTTCTTCTTCCTTCCCTTCATCGATAGCAAGCCATCAGAAACAAAGGGGAAGATTCTGACTCTTATCGCTTATGCCTTTATCGCCTATGCTGTGGCCATGACAGCCTGGAGCCTTTTGGAATGAAGCTGAGGATGATGAAGAAATTCGCGATAAAGAAGAAGTTTTTGGTATGGCTTTTATTCTTTACTTTCTTTTTTCTCCTCTTCTTTGCTCAACCTCAGTTCAGCCAGGAGGCAAAGCCTGCAGAACAGGGCAAGGCATTAAAGCCGGAAAAAAGCCCTGAGAAGATTGTCCCTTCTCCGGCGAACATCAAGGAGGCGGTAGGCATCTATGTTTTTTTGGCCTGGATGTGGCTTTCAATCATCGTCCTCATCTACTTTCTGAGGCTCAAGATAAAGGAAGTGGACAGGCTGCACAGGCTGGGGTATTTCAGCGGCGAGAAGAAATAATCCTTTTTGTCATTCGCGCTTCGCTCTTGTAAGGAAGCATCCGCAAATCCGTGGTATGAAGTGGATCAGGCTGGGTGTTGAGAAGACCGTATGGAAGGCTCAGGCAGAGTGGTTCGAAAGCACGCAGCTTTTGCCCCAGCGAGGCAAAAGCTGCTCGGTTCCAGGCTTCGCTCTCCTCTCTCTTCGAGAGAGGAACCTTGCCCACTCAGCCTTTCACACGGCTTTCTCACCACTCCGCCTTCGCCTAGTGCAATAAAAGCGGCGTGTCTTCGAGACACCCAGCCTGATCCATAACTAGGCTTTTCACCACGGAAAAAAAGATGCTTTCGTCTTGCAAGCCTGCCTTGCTATATTCCACCTTTCATGATAAAAATGAGAATCAAGTCTCAAGGCAAGGGAGAATGAGTGTGAAATGTCCTAAATGCGATGCAGAGAATCCTGAGACATCGCGCTTTTGCGCGGAGTGCGGCACTTCGCTGCTTTCAAAAAAAGAAATTTATTCCTCCCCTACCAAGACCATGGAAACACCGACGGAGGAATTAACCCCGGGCACAACCTTTGCCGGACGCTACCAGATTATCGAGGAGCTGGGCACTGGTGGCATGGGCAGCGTGTATAAGGCCTACGACACAGAGATCAAGGAAAAGGTTGCCCTTAAGCTTATAAAGCCAGAGATCGCGGCAGATAAGAAGACCATCGAGCGCTTCCGGAATGAGCTCAAGCTCGCACGCAAGATTCGCCATCCCCACGTTTGCCAGGTGTACGACCTCAATCGGGAGAGAGAGTGGTATTATATTGCCATGGAATATGTCTCAGGGGAGGATTTGAAGGGCATGCTGCGCATGGCGAAGCAGTTGAGTGTGGGCGTAACTGTTTCGATAATCAAGCAGGTCTGCAAGGGATTGGCAGAAATACATAGATTGGGAGTCGTGCACCGCGATTTAAAGCCCTCAAACATCATGATCGACAGAGAGGGCAATGCCCGGATCATGGATTTTGGCATCGCCCGCTCGCTTGAGGCCGAAGGCTTAACAGGCAAGGGTGTAGTTATCGGCACTCCTGAGTATATGTCTCCCGAGCAGATTGAGGGCAAAGAGGTTGATGCACGTTCGGATATTTATGCCTTAGGCGTCATCTTGTTCGAAATGCTAAACGGGAAACGGCCGTTTGAAGGCAAGACACCTCTGAGTATAGCCTTAAAACATAAAACAGAGATTCCCCCTGACCCGAGAAAGATTAATATCCAGATACCGGAAGACCTCAGCCGGTTGATCCTGCGCTGCTTAGAAAAGGAAAAAGAGAGAAGATATCAAAGCGCAGAAGAGCTTCTTGGAGAACTAACAAGAATTGAGACAGGCATTCCGACAGTCGAAAGAGCCCTTCCCAGAAGAAAACCCCTGACGACGGAAGAGATCACAACTGCATTCAAAAAGCGATGGAAGATGCTCACAGGGTTAGCAGTGGCGGTGGTTGTTGTGGTGATTGCCGCGCTCTATCTGAGCCATGAAAAGCCGGTTCCGACTCCCGAGAAAAAGAAGCTCGTTGTTCTTCCCTTTGAGAATCTTGGCGCTCCCGAGGATGAATACTTTGCCGATGGTATCACCGATGAGATCATAGCCCGTTTGACAGGCATCAGCGAGATGAGTGTCATTGCCGAGAATAGCGCTATGCAGTACAAGAAGACTCAAAAAACAATAAAGCAGATCGCAGAAGAGCTCGGTGTTGATTACATTCTTTCAGGCACAATCCGCTGGCAAAAATCTGGAGAAGGACAGGGCCGAGTGCGCGTGACTCCCGCTCTTATCAGAGCCTCTGACTCCACCCATGTCTGGGCGAATGTCTATGATGAAAGCATTTCCGAAGTCTTTCAGGTTCAGTCTGATATTTCCAAAAGGGTCGTCGAGGCGTTGGGTGTTGCCCTGCTTGAGCCTGAGCGAAAAACGCTTGAACTCAGACCAACAGAAAACTCCGAAGCTTATGATTATTATCTCCGGGGCATTGATTACTCTATAGGCGCGAGAGCGGCCTATGATGAAAGACAAATTCGGTTAGCCATAGAGATGTTTGAAAAAGCCGTAGCTCTCGACCCTAAATTCCTTCAAGCATATGCCCAGCTCGCAAGATGGCACGGTACTTATTATTGGTTTTATTTTGACCGGAGCCAGGAAAGGATGAATAAGGCAAAAGAGGCGGCAGAAAAAGCATTCCAGCTCGACCCCGAAGCCGCCGAAACGCACTTCGCTCTGGGATTTTATTATTATCACTGCCAGCTGGAATATGACCAGGCCCTCAAACATTTTGCGCTTGCCCAAAAAAAGCAGCCGATGAATACTCAAATTTTAGAGGGCATAGCTTATGTGAAAAGGAGACAAGGGAAACTCGACGAGGCGGCAACGTGTCTCAAATTGGCCACAGAAGTTGATCCTCTCTCCCCAAGAATCGCTCTAGAGCTGGGAACCACTTACCTTCTCATCCGCAAGTATCAGGAAGCAGAGCGCCTTTACGATAGAGCCATATTCCTCAATCCGGATTCTTCTCGAACTTTTTGGTGCAAGACACGCTTATACTTGATTGCGGAGGGAAACATCACAAAAGCCAGGCAAGTCTTAGAAGAAGCCTCTAAGAATATCGCAACCATAAACCCCAATCTCATCACTTATCTTTGGGTCTTGGTTGATATTTTCGATAAAAAATACCAGGAGGCGTTAGCCCGGCTCGCTTCAGCCCCCGGAGAAGCCTTTGAGGATCAGTTCTTTGTTGTCCCCAAAGCTCAGCTAGCTGCTCAGATTTATGGGCTGATGAGCAAACCAGAGCTTGAGAAATCCAGCTATGATACAGCGCGAAGATTTCTTGAGGAAAGAATTAGACAAAGCCAGGAAGATTCTCGCCTTATCAGCGCTCTTGGTATAGCTTATGCAGGGTTAGGTCGCAAGAATGAGGCAATCGAAGCCGCTGAAAGAGCAACGAAGCTGCTTCCCATTTTTCAAGATGCTTGGCTGGGGGCTGCGCGACTTCAGGACCTGGCCCAGGTCTTGACGATGGTCGGTGAATACAATAGAGCCTTTGATTTGATCGAGCATCTCCTTTCAACTCCTGGAGAACTTTCCGTCGCCTGGCTTCGGCTCGATCCCGTCTGGTCTCCCCTCTTGACCCAGCCGCGTTTCAAAAAGCTTTTAAAATAGCACATTCTGTTTCGGCAGAGGCCTCTTTCCTGTTAAAAGGCAATCATCCAGAATCCATAACAAGCAGACAGGCTCTACAGGCCAAGGCTATTGACCCGGCGAGAATGGATAATCCTTTTTTGCAGCAGAATCCAAGCTAAGAAATTTTTCATATTTCTTTCGTCTTATCTTCTGGCTCTTATAAATTTATATCATGGAAAAGCGGCAAGGCCCAATTTATGATAACGAGGTTTTTCATCACAGAAAAATGCATTGATTTGCCTGCAGTTGTGATTGACCAGAAGGCATGATAGAATAAAAAAACTTTGATGAGCATAGAGGAGAGAGAGAAGAAACGCGTCGCCGGCATCTCGGTTTTTGCCGCCCTGACCCTTGTCGGGCTGAAGCTCGTTGTCGGCCTGGCGACCGACAGTCTCGGGATTCTGGCTGAAGCTGCCCATTCTGGTCTCGACCTGGTAGCAGCCTTCATCACCTACCTCGCGGTGCGCATCTCCGATAAGCCGGCCGACTATGACCACCCCTACGGTCATGGCAAGGTCGAAAATTTCTCGGCCCTGATCGAGACTGGGCTGCTCTTCGTGACCTGTGCCTGGATCATCTACGAGGCTGTACAGCGTCTTTTCTTCCGCGCCAAAGAGATCAACCCCAGCTTGTGGGCTTTTATTGTCATGGCCGTCTCCATCGGTGTCGATATCAACCGCTCTCGCATGCTGGCCAATGCCGCTCGCAAATACCGAAGCCAGGCCCTGGAGGCTGATGCCCTGCATTTCTCGACGGACATCTGGAGCTCGCTGGTGGTCATTGTCGGGCTGGCCATGGTCTGGCTGGGGCAGAACGTCTTTTCCCGCATCGAGAAAGCCTTGACCAAGGCCGATGCTGTGGCGGCTTTGGCCGTGGCCTTCATCGTTCTTTTTGTCAGCTACAAGCTCGGACGGCGCACCATCGATGTGCTCCTTGACCGTGCGCCCGACGGGCTGCAGCAGGAATTCACCCGGACTGCGGCCCGGGTGGAAGGAGTACTCAATGTGGGAAAAGTCCGCGTGCGCCGCTCAGGGCCGCGCGTCTTAGTGGATATGAATGTCGAGGTCGACCGCAACCTGTCCATCGAGCGCACTCACGCCATCGCTGAGGCCGTGGAGGCTGAGGTCCAGCGCCTTTCGCCTGGCGCCGATGTCATCATCCACACCGACCCGCGGGAAAGCGAGCGGGAGAGCATGGTCAGGCGCATCCAGGCCGTGGCCAACAGGAATCAGATGGCCGTCCACAACATCGCTCTTCACGAGGACCGGGGACAGATCATCGTCGACCTGCATCTTGAAGTGGACGACCACCTCCAGCTCCATCAGGCGCACGACCTGGCCAGCCATGTCGAGAAGGACCTTCGGGCTGACATGCCGGATGTTACCCGGGTGAACACCCATATCGAGTCGCGCGGCACAGGAGTCGGAAATGGCCAGGATGTGACAGTTGAAGAGAGCGACCTAGTGAAGCTGATTCGCCGCACAGTCGATCGAGTCGGCGGCAAATCCTGCTGCCATGAGGTGACGGTCCGCCGGCAGGGTAATAAGTATCTCGTTTCCCTTCATTGCACCTTCCAACGAGACCTGTCCATCATCCGCGTCCATGAAATCACCACCCGTATCGAAGAACGCCTGAAGAAGAGAATCCCCTTCGTCGAGCGTGTCCTGATCCACGCTGAGCCGGACAGACACTGAGCTCAGAAAGAGCCCATTGTGCCTGATGTCCTCATGGCCTTTGCATTTTGTCAAGCTCTTAATTTTGCCCCTTTTTGTTGACAGGATCTTATCTACTGAGATAAGCGAAAGGATTGTTGGTTAAATCATACCGCATTCAGTCTGTGAAATTTTTCATTTGTCTATCGTCTAATCCTTTGATTGCAGTGGACTTGTGTCATGGAAAAATCTATAAGAGAAGAGAAGCAAAGCACGAAAAATCAGGGACACAGAAAGAGGCTCAGGGAGAAATTTCTGAAGGGAGGGCTTTCCGCATTCCTGGACTATGAGGTCATCGAGCTTCTCTTGACTCTGGGAACTCCTCGCAAGGATTGCAAGCAGCAGGCGAAGGAAGCTCTGAACAGATTCCGTTCTTTGAGAGGAATACTGGAGGCATCGACTGATGAGCTCCAGGAGATAAAGGGAATAGGCCCTCACAATATCTTCGGCCTCAAGCTCATCCAGGAAGTTTCACGCTGCTTCCTGAAAGAGAGGATGATGAGCAAGCCTTACTGCCACTCCTCAAAGGAAGTCTTTGACTATCTTTTCCATGCGCTCCGTGACTTGAGAAGGGAGAAGTTCAAAGTCCTCTTTCTAGACGCCAAGAATCAGATACTCGTGGAAAAAACAATCTTTGAAGGGACGGTGGATTCGAGCGCTATCTATCCCAGGGAAATCATGAAAGAAGCCTTGAAGTGCGATGCCTCTTCTTTGATTTTTGTCCATAACCATCCCTCTGGAGACCCTGAGCCTTCTTTGAGTGATAAAGAAATAACCAAGGAGCTTGTTTTTGCCGCAAACGTCATGCAGCTTAAAGTCTTGGACCATATCATCATCGGGAATAACCGCTATTTCAGCTTTGCTGACCAGGGTTTGATCGAAGATTATGATATAATGTTTCAAAATTTTGAGAAGAAGTAGGCATCTTGTATGGCAAAATAATTGAAGATCAGGCTAGGTGTTTTCGAAAACACGCAGGCTTTGCATTAACAAGTGAAGGCAGAGTGATGAGAAGGCCGTATGGAAGGCTGATCGGGCGTTGCGAGGAGCGAAGAAGATTCCTCGCTTCGCTCGGGACAGGCTGCGCAATCCCTCCAATAGGGAGAGGAGAGCGACCTTGGAGGGGGAACCGCTTCGCGTTCCCCCTTCCAACGCTTTCGCTGCCTCCCCTTCTCGGACGCTTCAAAGCGTCCTGCGACCAAGTGGTCATACCCCCTTGGGACCCCCTGCTGCTTTGCCGAAGGGCAAAGCAGCGAAGCCTGGAACCGAGCCGCTTTTGCCTCGCTGGGGCAAAAGCGGCGTGCCTTCGAACCACTTTGCCTGAGCTATTCAAACG
>CAZJXZ010000112.1:0-8274 GCA_964549955.1 uncultured Eubacteriales bacterium | reverse complement strand
TGAAGGGCAAGCTGGTGATGCTGAGGACCAGAAAAGAGCTCGAAGGCGAAGACCTCAATCAGCTCTACGTGGAATATATGGAAGAACGTCCAGAGGCCGCCTAAGAAAAAGTAGGCAGAAAAAGGGGACAGTCCCTTTTTCTCTAATTCAAACGCATTAAGTGAAATGTCATTGCGAAGAACGCAGTGACGAAGCAATCTCATCTAATAGATTGATATTGCTGCCCTCCTTTCGGCCGTTTGCGATGACAAGGTAAGATATTTATTGCTTTTGTATCAGATTTCATATTGCTTTATCATTTCTGTGGTTTTTCCATTTGCTGAAGACGATTCGCATTATTTCTCAGCAGACTTATGTTGTCATTGATATTCAGGAAATTTAGCCTTAGAGCGTAATTTCTTCAATACTTTTGAAATTTCGGAATCAGTTTTGCCTTCAATTTGAATTGTTTCGTCTGCGCCGGCCAGTGCGCCGGAAATTATTCCGAACAGCAAGCCTGCGCCGCCTAAAATGACCATGGTCGAAGCTGACCAGCTTTTCCCATCCGGAGGGCACGGCGCTCCTCAGCCTGAAGGGGCACTTATCGAACTAGATCCGAGCAAGGCTCCCAGGCCAGCTCCTACCAGAACTCCCATGCTGGCATTTTCTGCGATTCTTGATTTTTTCAGTATTTTAATGAGCTGAATGTCTTCTGTATTCAAAGATATATCCAAGCCGGATTCATCCAGCAATAAAAGCCCGCTCAGCTTGACGGCGATAAGCTCGCCTTTTACCTTCTCGCCGTTTTTTTTCTCGACAACTAACTTGGCCCCGTGCTTGCGTTCTTTGGCAAATAGCTCTCTCGCTGAGATTATCAAAAAGAAGGAAAGAAACAACGTCAAGATTTTTTTTCTTTTGTTTGTCATCTATCCCTCCCTTTTCATCATTCGATACTTTATTTAAATTGATTAATTTTCATATTATATCATAATCAGCGCAGCTTATTTTTGTCTGTTCCTTATTTTAGCCGAGCTCCAAACCGCCTGGATGAGGTCGTATTGAGATTTTCTCCTTTTATTCTTCATTCTCAAGCCTAATCTAGGCCATGGCGAGCTGAAAGTTGTTAAGATTTTGTAAAAAATTTGTGAAAAGTTTGAAAAAAAAGCTACTAACCCCTTTTTACTTCAAAGTTGACTTTAATTTTTTCCAGTGGTAATAGGGAAAGAAAGGAGGGCAAAATGAAAAGAATGAAAACTCAGCATTTCAGCGGAAAGCGTCTTTCAACCCTATTTTGCTTGACTCTTGTCTTCTTCATTTTTCTTGGTTTCTGGGGATGTTCAAAGAAGGAGAAGGCTGTCGAGGCCATAAGTCCCCCTGTCGCCGAGAAAATGCCGAAAGAGCTGACCATTCACGGCCAGACACGCGTCGATAATTACTATTGGCTCAACCAGAGGGACAATCCAAAGGTCATCGAATATCTAAAAGCCGAGAACGAATACCTGAAGTCGGTTATGAAGCCTGCTGAGGCTCTTCAGGAGAAGCTTTACAACGAGATTATAGGAAGAATTAAGCAGACGGATATGTCTGTGCCCTATAGAGATCAAGGATATTATTATTACACCCGCTTCGAGACAGGAAATGAATACCCAATCTACTGCCGCAAGCAGGGGAGCTTGGACGCAGCCGAAGAAGTCCTGTTGAATGTCAACGATATGGCCAAAGGCTATGCCTATTATAATGTCGCTGGCTTCACTGTCAGCTCCGACAACAATCTTATTGCCTTTGGCGATGACACGGTCAGCCGCAGAAAGTACACCATCCATTTTAAAAACCTGAAGACCGGAGAAATTCTGAGCGATAAAATTCCTAACACCAGCGGCCAGGCTGCCTGGGCAAACGACAACAAGACAGTCTTCTATGCCCTCAAAGATGAGACTCTTCGCCCCTATAAGATATTCAAGCATGTCCTGGGAACAAATGTCTCAGGCGATAAAGAGATTTTTCACGAAAAAGACGTAACGTTCGAGACCTTCGCTTACAAAGCTAAATCAAAAAAATACATTTTTATCATCTCCAATAGCACACTTTCCACCGAATTCCGCTATCTCGACGCTGACCGGCCTGAGGGTCAGTTCAAGGTCGTCCAGCCAAGGGAAAAAGACCTGGAATACTCTGTCGACCACTACCAGGATAAGTTCTATGTCCTGACAAACTACAAGGCAAAGAATTTCAGGTTGATGGAGACACCAATCAATAAAACAACCAAGGAAAATTGGGTCGAAGTCATCCCGCATCGCGATGATGTTCTTCTGGAAGGCTTTGAAATCTTTAAAGATTTTCTTGTTGTCGGCGAGCGGAAAAATGGGCTGACCCAGATTCGAATCATCAACTGGGAACCGAAGAGTGAGCATTATCTCGATTTTGGGGAAGAAACATACTCAGCTTACATCGCCCAAAATCCCGAGTTTGACACCAACCTGTTGCGCTACGGCTATACCTCGCTGACCACTCCCAACTCTGTTTTTGATTATGACATGAATACCAAAGAAAAGAAGCTCTTGAAGCAGGAAGAGGTTTTAGGCGATTTCAAGCCAGTTAATTACCATGCTGAAAGGCTCTATGCCGCGGCCAAAGACGGCATAAAAATCCCCATTTCCCTGGTCTACAGGAAAGGGCTTAAGAAGAACGGAAAAAATCCTCTCCTCCTTTACGGATACGGCTCCTACGGCTCGAGTGCGAACCCGAGCTTCAGCTCTGTTCGCCTCAGCCTTTTGGACAGAGGGTTTGTTTATGCCATGGCTCACATCCGCGGCGGACAAGAGATGGGGCGCTACTGGTACGAGGATGGAAAGTTATTCAAGAAGAAAAACACCTTCACCGACTTCATCGCCTGCGCAGAGCACTTGATTGCCGAAAAATTCACCAATCCGCAAAAGCTCTTTGCCATGGGAGGGAGTGCTGGAGGCTTGCTGATGGGCGCTGTGCTCAACATGCGACCTGACCTCTTCAAAGGTGTCATCGCTGCCGTTCCCTGGGTGGATGTTGTTACAACCATGCTTGATCCTAACGTCCCCTTGACAACCTCTGAATACGACGAATGGGGAAATCCCAATAACAAAGATTACTATGATTACATGATTTCTTATTCCCCTTACGATAATGTGGAAGCCAAGCATTACCCGGCGCTGCTGGTCACCACCGGGCTCCATGATTCTCAGGTCCAGTACTGGGAGCCGGCCAAGTGGGTGGCCAAGCTCAGGGCTCTGAAAAGAGATAAAAATATCCTGCTCCTTCATACCGAAATGGAGGCAGGCCATGGCGGAGTCTCAGGCAGATTCAGAAGGTATCGCGAGACTGCCCTGGAATACGCCTTTATGCTTAATTTGCTGGGAATCAAGAAATAGAAAGAAGGAGAAAAATGAAATTCCTTCTCTGGCTTATTCTTTTGGTTATTTGCTGGCCTGTCGCACTTCTGGCCCTTGTTCTCTATCCAATTGTCTGGCTTCTTCTCATACCCTTCCGCATTGTCGGAATAACCGTGAATGCCGTGCTCGATCTGTTCAAGGCCATAATCACTCTTCCGGCAAGGCTGCTAGGAGGGCCGAGAAGGTAGAATTCGTCTTCATCCGGAAAGTGTGAAGGATGAAACTGGCGAGTTGATGGGCAAAGCTATTGGCTCGTCGAACGAATAAAAAGTAGCTGCAATGAAAGTTACTGTCTGTGAAATAAGCAATAGCCCAGAAGGCCTTGTCCGGGATTGGGAGCAGCTTGTTGCTCATGTCAGAGAAGAGAAGAGCAACCTGGTTCTTCTGCCGGAGATGGTCTTTTACCCCTGGTTTGCCTGGAAGCGAGAATTCAAGCCAGAGGTCTGGCAGGAAGCTGTGAATGCACATGACGAATGGGAAAGACGATTCCCCGAGCTTCAGCCAGCCGTTGTTCTCGGCTCACGCCCTGTGAACAGGGAGAGCAAGCGCTTGAACGAATGCTTTCTTTGGGAGGCAGGCTCCGGCCACAGCAAGGTCTACACCAAGTATTATCTCCCTGATGAGGAGGGATTCTGGGAAGCATCTTGGTACGACAGGGGAGACGGAGTTTTCATACCCATCGAATGTGGCAAAATGTTGATTGCTTTCGCCATTTGCACCGACATCTGGTTTTTCGAAAATTCCAGGACCTACGGCAAGATGGGTGTTCAAATTATTGCTTGCCCCAGAGCCACGCCCAAGTCCACTCTGGACAAATGGCTCGTGGCTGGACGGGCCGCGGCAGTTGTCTCCGGCGCTTATTGCCTGTCATCAAACCGCATTAGCCGCGATGAAAAAGGAATTGATTTGGGCGGGCAGGGATGGATTGTCGGGCCTGATGGCGAAGTGCTCGGTCTAACTTCTGCTGAGCATCCTTTCCTGACGATGGATCTTGACTTGACCAAAGCCGATCTAGCCAAGAAGACCTATCCCCGCTACATCCCAGACTAATACAGGCGCAATAAAGGACGCAATCCTTGAAACGCATATCAAGAAGGGAATTCATAAAATATTCGTCTGCAGGGCTGTTCTCTTCGGCTTTCTCATTAGGAACTCGTTCCTTTAGGGCAGGCAGGAAAAAGCAACAGCCTAATTTTGTCTTTTTCATGACTGATGACCAGAGATGGGATGCCATGAGCTGTGCTGGGAATAAGATCGTCAAAACCCCGAACATAGACAGAATAGCCGCAGAAGGAGTCCGCTTCGAGAATATGTTTGTCACAACTTCTTTATGCGGCCCTAGCAGAGCGTCGATTCTGACCGGCAAATATGCCCACAATCATGGCGTCCGGGTCAACGACATTGCCCTCGCTCCAGAGCAGAAGACTTTCCTCGAATACCTCAAAGAAGCAAGCTATGAAACGGCATTCATCGGCAAGTGGCACAACACAGACCTGGGAAAGGGGAGAGGCCTGGATTATTATTTTGGCTTCAAGGGACAGGGAAGATACATCAACCCCATCATCTCAGAGAATTATGGCCCGGATAAAGAATACCCTGGCCACGTAACCGACATCTTGACCGACCATGCTTTGAGATATCTTGAAAAAAGGCAGGAAAAGCCATTCTGCCTTCTTCTTTGGTTTAAGGCTCCTCACCGGAGCTGGCAGGCTGCTGAGCGCTTCCAGGACTTTTTCAAGGATACAAAAATTCCAGAGCCACTCACGTTTCATGACGACTACCAAGGAAAGCCTGAAGCTGTGAAGAACGCGGACATGAAAATCGGCGATTTTAAGGATGTCCCTGACCTTGACACCTTGCTCAAGAATTATTACCGCTGCATCGTCGGTGTTGATGAGAATGTAGGCCGTGTTCTCAGCGCCCTCAAGAGGCTTGGCTACGAAAAGGATACAGTCGTCATCTATTGCGGCGATAACGGATTCTTCCTCGGCGAGCACAACTTCTTTGACAAGCGCCTGATGTATGAGGAATCCATCCGTGTTCCTCTGCTCATCAAATATCCAAGGATGGTCATTCCTCACCTCACTAACTCGGAGATGGTTTTGAACGTAGATCTTGCGCCAACAGTTCTTAGCCTTGCCGGACTTTCGCTGCCCGGAGATATGGACGGAAAAAGCCTTAGACCTCTCTTGGAGAGAAAGAAGGTCGAGTGGAGAAAAGACTTTCTCTATGAATACTACGAATATCCAGCGGTCCACATGGTCAGAAAGAATCGGGGTATCCGCACTAAAAAATGGAAATACATCCACTATTTTGAAGAGCCTGAGGAGTTTGAACTCTATGACTTGGAGACTGACCCGCACGAGATGCATAATCTCATCAATGACCCCAACTCCAAAGACACCGTCGAGGAATTAAAGGCGAGGATGATGCAGCTCCGCCGCGAGCTCAAAGACCCGGACCTTTAAAGCGAATCTTGCCACAGGACTTGATTAGATTTTGAGCTAAAGCGAGAGGTCCATATCGAGAGGAAGTCTGATTGCCTTTGATATTTCTCGATTCGACCATTATTTGTTTTCGGTTTGACTCTTTTTTCATGAGCTATTATTCTATGATACGGAGATTTTTTTAAAGGAACTTCAATTATGAAATGTCCCAAGTGTCAGTTCGAAAACACAACTGACAGCCTTTTCTGCTCCAAGTGCGGGACTCAACTTCCGAGTTCAGAGGAAATCTTCTCTTCTCCCACCAAGACCTTTCAAACCCCGATCAAGGACTTGAAGAGAGGAGCTGTTTTTGCCAACAGGTACGAGTTCATCGAGGAAATTGGCAGAGGAGGGATGGCCAGAGTCTATAAAGTCTTTGACAACAAGATAAATGAAGAAGTCGCTTTGAAGCTTCTGGCTCCTGAGATTTCTTCTGATGAAAGGACAATCGAGCGCTTTCGCAACGAAATTAAATTTGCGCGCAAGATCGTTCATAAGAATGTTGGACGCATGTATGACCTCCACCAGGAAGCCGGAACTTTCTTCATAACCATGGAATATGTGCCTGGTGAAAATTTGAAGAGCTTCATCAGGAGGGCAGGCCAGCTATCTGCCGGAAAGTCCATTTCCATAGCCAAGCAGGTCTGTGAAGGGCTGGCTGAAGCCCACAGCTTGGGAGTTGTTCACCGTGACCTGAAGCCGCAGAATATCATGATTGACAGGGAAGGAAATGCCCGAATCATGGATTTTGGAATAGCTCATTCGCTCCGGGCAGAAGGGATAACCGGTTTGGGAATGATGATCGGTACGCCCGAATACATGTCTCCCGAGCAGGTTGAAGGCAGGGAAGTTGACCAGAGGGCTGATATCTATGCCCTTGGAGCCATCCTTTATGAAATGGTAACCGGGAAGTTGCCGTTTGAAGGGGAGAGCCGGCTGAGCATAGCCCTTAAACACAAGACAGAAATCCCCCGAGACCCAAGAGAGCTGAATCCTCTGATTCCTAAAGTTCTCAGCCAGGTCATACTCAAGTGCATGGAGAAAGAAAGGGAGAAGAGGTATCAAACAGCAGAGTTGCTTCTCAAAGAATTGGAAACGTTAGAGAAAGGCCTCACCACCACCGAAAGAAGAGCAATCGAGAAGAGACCAGCTGGTGAAAGAGCAAGAAGAATGAACTGGAAGAAAATTCTTTTCTACAGTTCCGTTGCTCTCATAATCATTTTGCTTATAATCAATCGGTTTTTTCTTCCCAGAAGCCCCGCCATAAAATCGATTGCAGTTTTGCCCTTTGAGAATGTGAGTGCCGATTCTGACTTAGAATATTTAAGCGATGGAATAACCGAGAGCATCATCGACAAGCTGGCTCAACTGCCCAGCCTGAGAAAAGTGACTGCACGCAGCTCGGTATTCAAGTACAAAGCAAAGGAACTCGACCCCCAATCCGCAGGAAGAGAGCTTGGAGTAGATGCGGTACTCGTCAGCCGGATGTCACGATACGGAGATGGACTGTCGCTCGATGTTGAGCTGATGAAAGTCAAGGATAGCAGCCGCATCTGGGGTAAACAGTATCGAACGAAGCTCCCAGAGATTTTTGCAATTCAGGAGGAGATTACAAACTCAATCACGGATAATCTCCGGCTCAGGCTGACAGGCAAAGAGCTCGAGCGCATGAGAAAGCGATACACCGAGAACACAGAAGCCTTCGTCGCTTATTCCAGGGGTCGTTATTTTTGGAACAAGAGAACAGAGCAGGACTTGAAGAGGGCTATTGAGTATTTTGAGCAGGCTCTTCACATCGATCGCAATTATGCTCTTGCCTACACCGGATTATCTCACTCTTATCTCCTGCTGCCAGAATACGGCAGCTTGGCGCCAAAAGAGGCTTATCCCAAGGCCAAAGAGACTGCGATGAAGGCATTGGAGATTGATGAGATGCTGGCCGATGCCCATGTCTCCCTTGCCCAGCTTAAACGGCGCTACGATTATGACTGGGTTGCCGCCGAAAGAGAATACAAACGAGCCCTTGAGCTCGACCCCAACAATGCCACCGCCCACCACTGGTATGGCTACGATTTGATGTGCATGACCCGTTTTAGCGAAGCCATCAGGCAGATAAGAAGAGCGTTGGAGCTTGACCCTTACTCTCTCGTCATCAATAGAAATTTGGGGCAGGTCTTGTACCGAGCGGGCCGCTATGATGAGGCCATTGAGGTCTTGCAAAGGACGATGGTCATGGACCCGAATTTTAGTTACATTCACTTTCATCTGGGCTACATTTACCTGCAAAAATCTATGTATGATAAAGCTCTGGAAGAATTCCAAAAGGAAAGGGAACTGGCCAGGGGTTGGGCTTCTCGTGCAGAGGTCTGGATTGGAATCGTCTA
>CAZJXZ010000111.1:0-8381 GCA_964549955.1 uncultured Eubacteriales bacterium | reverse complement strand
CTCTGGTCACCAACGACAGCGGACCTGTTCATTTTTCGAGCCTGACCGATATCAAAACATTTGCTTTCTTCGGCCCCGAGACTCCAAAGCTCTACGGCCCGCTGGCAAAGAGCTGCCATGTTTTTTATGCCGATTATTCCTGCAGCCCTTGCATCTCAGCCTTCAACCATCGCCACTCTCCATGCAACAACAACAGATGTTTAAAGGCGATTTCGGCCAGGGAAGTTTATGAAGAATTGAAAAAACAAATACTCGAATAATCCTGGAACTCATCTTTCAGGAAATTTACAATAGAAAGGCTCCTATTTTCATTGAGGAAATCAAGCTTATGGCTAGGGCTGGCCGTTTCACGGATTTTCGGTTGCTTTCTTTTTAATCAGGAGTAGCCGGTGCAAAAAAGAAAAGGTTTTCTCCTTGTCCTGCTTGTCTTGCTCATCTTCCTCTTGCTTTTTGTCTTCAAAGTCAGAGAAGAGATGAAGGATTTTGAAGTCAACTACAAGGCAGGCCAGAGATTGGCAGCAGGGGAGACGCTCTATCAAGTCAAAGATGGCCACTACATGTTCAAATATCTGCCCTTTTCTGCCTTTTTATATCTCCCTTTGTCCTTTCTGCCTCTGGATTTGGCCAAGGCCATCTGGTACTCAATCGTCATCTTTTGCTCTTTTTCTCTTTTTTATCTTTCGAAGAAAATCATTATTCCAGAAGGAAAATCCGCATACTTCTTCCTGCTTCCTCCTTTGATTCTTGCCAAGTTTGTCCTGAGGGAGATTCAATTGGGGCAGATCAACGCTGTGGTAACATTTGTCCTGCTGCTTATGGTTTGGTTCTTGACAGAAGGTTTCTCAAAAAAAGCCCCGATTCCCCCTCCAAGATTGACTTTTGAGAGAGAAAAAAATTCGAAAAATGAAATATATTCTGGCCTTCTTTGCGGGCTGGCCATAGCCTTAAAACCTTATGCTTTGATTTTTTTTCCTTATTTCTTATTGAAGAAAAAAACAAAGCCCATCCTCAGCGGAGTCGGATTTTTAATTTTAGCTCTCCTCCTTCCTTCTTTTTTCTATGGCTTTCGAGGAAATCTGAATGTGCTCAAAGAGTGGATGACGACCCTTTCCAAGTCGACACCCATCTACTTCGCCTATCAGGACAACATCTCCATCATTGCTCTTTTTGCCAAATGGACTCAGAATCAGAATCTCTCTCTTGTTCTAGCCGGTTTGACCATAGCCGGTCTGGCTGTCTTAGTCTTGGTCCTTGTCTTGAAAGGGAGGGGAATGGCTCGGCCCTCAATCCTGGAGTGTTCGATTCTCCTGATTTCAATACCTCTGATATCTCCACTGGGATGGGATTACACGCTTTTGATATCGGCCCTGGGAGTGATGCTCGCCATCCAGAACTTCTTCAATTATTCAAAATTCTGGAGGATCTTTCTTGTTATTAATTTCTTTATCATTGCCTTTTCCCTCTATGACCTTATGGGAAGGAAGCTCTATTCTGAATTCATGTCCTGGTCTGTCATCACCCTGAATTTTCTGATCCTTATCGGATATCTTGCCTATCTTCGTTTCAGGAAGATTTGTTAAGGCTGGGCTTGTTCAATACGACATATGTCTCATTTTTATGACAGCTAAGGCAAGTTTCGTCCCAAGCTTTTAGTTTTTTTTAATTGGCATGATATTTGCTAATGAACATTGAGATGAGTATGAATTTTGGATTTCATGGAAGAAGCTCAGGCCAACTGCTACGAGCCGATAAGGATTGGTGCTGTTCATGGCTCAGTATTTGCCTTAATTTTGTCTCTTTGGGCAGAAAAAAGGCCATTAAGAATGAAGCAGACACTTGTCTTAAATTAAATTTGGATTATAATTCAACTTAAGCTTTATTTCTTAATTAAGGAGAAAAGCGATGAATCTTTCAAGACGATTGAGATATTCTTTGGTTTTTCTGTTTCTCATCTCAATTATCTCTGTCTCTTTCTTGAACGCCCAGTATTTTGGACGGAACAAGGTTCAGTATGAGAGTTTCAAGTTCAGGCTGATGAAGACTGAGCACTTTGATGTTTATTTTTACCCTGAAAACCAGGAAGCAGCCAAGATTGGGGCCCGAATGGCAGAGCGCTGGTATGCGCGCCTCTCTCGAGTCTTCAACCACCAGTTGAAAGGCCGCCAGCCTCTCATCCTCTATTCCAGCTCTCCTGATTTCCAGCAGACAACAGCCATTCCTGACCTTATTGGCGAAGGAACGGGTGGAGTCACTGAGTCATTAAGGCGCAGGATAATCCTTCCTCTCGGCGCTTCCCTAGCTGATTCCGACCATGTCATCGGGCACGAGCTTGTCCATGCCTTTCAGTTCGACATCACCTCTCAAGATGCTCCGCGGTATGCCACTGGTTCTGCCGCAGCTCTCCGGCTTCCAGATTGGTTCATTGAAGGTCTGGCAGAATACCTCTCGATCGGGCCGGTTGATGCCAATACATCGATGTGGATGCGTGATATAACACGCAGGGACAAGATTCCGACCATAAAAAAACTCGAGAACTCTAATGAATATTTCCCTTATCGCTACGGTCAGGCCGTCTGGGCTTACATCACCGGAAGGTGGGGGGACGCCGCAGTGGGAAAAATCATGAAAGGAGTGAGCAGGACAGGCGATTACAGGATGGTTTTTAAAAGGATTCTGGGAGTCTCTGAGGATGCGCTCTCCAAAGAATGGCAAAAGGCACTCAGAGAAGCCTACACTCCTCTTTCCTCGATAACCCAGCTTTATGGCGAACAGAGCCGCCCCTTGGTGGTAGGGTCGGAAATGAATAGATATAATATTTCGCCTTCTCTCAGCCCGAACGGGAAGGAAATTGTCTACCTCTCAACCCGAAACCTTTTTTCAATCGACCTCTATCTGGCAGATGCTCAGACGGGCAAAATCAAGCGGAAACTGACTGATACAGCCCTCAATCCCCATTTTGAGAGCCTGCAATTCATCAGGTCAGCAGGATGCTGGAGTACTGATGGAAAGCAGTTTGTCTTCGGCGCTATAACCAAGGGAAAGCCAATTCTGACTCTGATGAATATGGAAAAAGGAGTTTTAGAAAAAGAAGTTACATTTCCACAGCTGGGGGAGATTTTAAACCCTTCTTGGTCTCCAGATGGCCGCTTTATTGCTTTCTCAGCCCTGGTTGGCGGCCTGACAGACATCTTCATCTATGACCTTCAGACCGGCAATCTGAAAAGGATGACCAACGACCCCTTTGCTGACCTTTATCCTTCCTGGGCACCCGACGGACATGCTATAGCCTTTTCTACAGAAAGATTTTCCACTGACCTTACGCTGCTGAACATCGGAACTCTTGACTTGGCTTTGATGAGCCCTGACACAGGAGAAATCCAGAAAGTTCCTGCTTTTGCCGGGCAAAAGAATATCAATCCTCAGTGGTCTGCGGATTCAAAAAGCCTTTACTTCCTGTCCGACCAGAACGGAATATCCAACATCTACAGAACTGATTTGGGGAGCCAGAAAATCTATGAAGTGACAAATATTTACACCGGAGTGAGCGGCATAACCGAGTCAAGCCCGGCTATTTCAGTTTCTCAAGATAACGGCCAGCTTGCCTATTCCCTTTATGATGAAAACAAATTCAGCATCTACACCGTAGATTCTGCGCAGGTTGTATCCGGGAAAGAGCTGATATCGAAGTTAGGAGAGGTCAACCCCTCAATCCTTCCTCCGCGCAAGAAGCAAGAGGGAGAGGTTCTCGGCCTTTTGAGAAATCCATTATTCGGGCTGCCCAAGGAAACCGAGTTCCGAGTCAACGATTATAAACCGATTTTGAAGCTGGATTATATCACCCGGCCTCAGGTGGCGATCGGGGCTGACCGCTTCGGCACCTATGGAGGCGGAGGAATCGCCTTTTCATTCAGCGACATGCTCGGCTACCACACTCTGGTGGGAGTGACCGATATCTACAGCCGGCTCGTTGATTCTACAGCTTTGTTCGGCTACCAGAACAGCCATCGCCGGTTGAATTGGGGAGCTGTGGCGATGCGCATTCCGTATGTTTCCGGTTTTCTTTCTGCGGGCCCAGGGGAGGATTATGCACTTCCCTATCCTTATGTAGAAAAAGAAATAATCCAACGCCAGATAGATTATCAATTATCAGGCTTTGTGGCTTATCCCTTCAATCAGCTGCAACGCTTCGAGCTTTCGGCCGGCTTCAGGCTAATCGATTTTAGCTTGACCGAATACACTTATGCTTATGATTTTGCTTATAACCCAATTGCGAGCTTTAAAGAAAGCCTCGATGCACCGCCAAGCCTTAGTTTCTGGACAGCTTCTGCCGCCCTGGTTTTTGACAGCTCAATTTTAGGGATCAGCCCCATCATCGGACAGAGCTATCGCTTAGAAGTTGCACCCTATCTTGGCTCGATCAATTTCTATAACGTCCTCACTGACTACCGCCGCTACTTTATGCCCATAAGGCCTTTCACTCTCGCCTTTCGGATTTTCCACTACGGCCGCTATGGAGAGGGTGCTGAGGATAATCGTCTTTATCCACTTTTCCTGGGCTATGATTACTTTATCCGCGGCTACAATTATGGCTCTTTTGACTACAATGAGAATTTTGGCTTTGACCGGCTTTGGGGAAGTAAAATGATGGTAGCCAACGCAGAGCTGCGTTTCCCTTTGTTCAATGTTCTGGGCCTAGGACGAGGATTTTACGGCGTTTTTCCCATTGAATTTCTGGCTTTCTATGATGCAGGGACTGTCTGGTGGAGCGGCCAAGCTCTTGGGCATAAAAATTTCCTGGAAAGCGCAGGAGTTGGCCTGCGGGCATACCTCTTTGGCCTTGTGGTTGGACTCAACTACGTCAAGCCTTTTGACAGGCCTAACAAAGACTGGCGCTTCCAGATTTCTTTTGTCCCAGGATTCTGAGGTTAGTTTCTTCGATCGGTCAGTGAATTCTTAAAATTTAAACACATAAAGGGCGCGAAGAGCGTAATTATCTCCGTTGGCTTTTTGTTCTTGAAGTGTTCCATTTCTAAAATAATAATCGTACTCAAACCTTAGCTGCGAAGTGTTTGACAAATCATAATTGACGTTTAATGAAGAGATAATCAGGTATTCGTCCGCAGGTGTGGACATAGAGTGAACCCAGTACTTGGAAAAACCGGTTTGAATACTGCCCAGTCCTTCCTTTCCGAACTCAAGGTTGATCTTTCCCAGCATTCCAGTGCCGAGGAAATAGGGACCGGACCTCCTCTTGCCAAGATGATACTCTTCTAGGTCAATTGACGGGCTGCTGCCGCCAAATATAACCGAAAGAATGCCCGAGCTGTTGAAATACAGGTTTGAGTCAGAAGTCAGGGAGGTCACCACTCCGGGCCCAAAGCCAAGAGCAGACATTCTTTCTGCGAGATCGGTGTTTATGTAATCGAAGACTCCAAAGAGACCGGCCAGATTGTTCTTCAATTTTTTTCCGAAAAGCACTCCAGTCGAGAAGAGTTCTATGCCATGAAAGCCTTTATCGCTTAGGCCAAACCTGCAGTTAAGAGTGAACCAATCATAAGGGCCTATGCCGGAAAGATTGCGTCTTAGATAATCCCTGTATTCCACATTTGTGCCAACGACAAAGCTTGTTTTTTTCTCCGATGAGCTGTAAGCTCCTAAGGGGAAATCGAGCACATAGTTAGGCCTATCTTGCGAGTTTCTCGATCTATAAGCGCTACCGCTGAAAACTCTAAGGCCGTAAGCCGGATTAACAAGGAAGCTCAGAGATTCTCGGAGCGCTCTTCTCAGACCTGTTGAGTTTTCATCGATAATAAGCCCGGCCATTCTGAACAGGGCTTCACCCAAGGTGATCCCCCCAAAGGTAGTCATGATCATGTCATTTGTCGAGGGGTGGATCGATTCCAGAACGACTTCCCATATGTAGCTTCCCAGCGCTGTGTAAAGCGTGGATTCGAAGAAGCCAAGCCCGTTTGTTCTGGCCAAGGTGTGAAACATGGCTCCATGATAAGGATGCCCCAGCTGGTTGGTAATAAAAGTGTCATAATCCCATTCGAAGCCTTCGGTAAAGTTATCGAAGATAGTTCTTAGTGTGATCTTTGCCCAGCTCTCGTTCATGATAAATCTATCGAAAGCCCATAGGCCAAAATCAAGCTCCAAAATCTCAAGGGTTGTTTTTGTATAGTACTTTCTGTTTTCCGGCATAAAAATTGTTTTGGGATAGTTCTTAATAGAAAATGCCTGGCCTTTTTTTGGGGCCAAGTTGAATTCGGAGATGGCATTTTTTATTCTTTGAGCGAAATTGCCTGGACTAAGGCTATTGTCCTCTGTCCAGGCCACGCCTGTTAAAGATTTTTCGTTTAGAGCAAAAGCTGGCGAGAAAGAATAGGGCTTAAAGCCAAATGAAAGCTTCTGAGTTCGAGTTTGATGGTTTGAGCCATTGTTCTTTGTTTTTTCTGCAGCCAAGGCAGGAGAGCAGACGGCAAAAAACATAAGCAGAGCACTTATGGCTATGATTGCTCTTTTTTTCACATTATTTGCCCTTTTAGTTTATAAATTATAATACAATCAAATAAGTTTTTGCAAAGGCTAAGCACAGAAAAATTTCCATATTCATGATAATCTGCTGCAATTTCACAAAAACATGAAGAAATAAGTTTGACAGATTGCTTAAATAAATTTAATTTTATACTCTCATTTTTTCTTTTTTGACGAGACTTGGGAAGGCTTGATGATCGACGTCAAAGAGCATTTTTACGATGATGACCCTTTGAGCGGTCATCCGGATGTCAGGACAAGGCTCAGAGATGCATCTTATTTTTTTCTTGGGAATGGACATATTCAGGCAGCCGTGCAGATAGCTCCATCTGGAGAAGGGACACCGATAGGGTTGCTGATCATGGATCCTGAGCGCTTCGGGAAAAAAAGAGATGCCTTAACCATGGACTCCAGCCGCGGCCTGGAATATACCTTGGTTCGGTTAGTCTGCGGAGGGGAAGTCAACACAGCCAAAACAAAAACTCTAAGAGCTGAATGGTGCGATGAGCGCCGGATTCCCACTGTTCGTGTCCAATGGCAAAGCCCGGGGTTCAAGGTCGAAGAACTTTATTCTTGCCCTGACCTCTCCCAAGCTCTTCTCGTACGCGAGCTTAGGATAAAAAGCCTCAAAAGACGGAAGGCTCGAATCCGTGTTCAGATCGGTGAGAAACCGCTAGAAAGGGAAATTTTCGTTGAGCCGGGAAAGGAAGAAAAAGTTTTTTTTAGCTATAGGCTGGACAGTTCTCTCGAAAAAATACATACTGATTCAATTCCTGAAGTTGAATCGAGCCAAGAAGCCATTCATTACTGGAATAAGGTTAATTCTTCTTTTGGCTCTCGTCTGCTCGATCATTACTTTAATGCTTCAAGATTTCAACTTGTTGCCGCTATTTCGAAATCGGGCAAGGTTGACGGCGGCATTTGGCAGTATAACAGGGAATGGGTGAGGGACCAGGCGATGATTGCTCAGGGGTTGACCATGTCCGGAAATTTTGAGATGGCGAGAAAGATGCTCAAGCGTCTTTTCCAGGAATTTGTCACCGACCAAGGAGATACGATCGATTCCAGCGAAAAGCGGGATAAGGATGAGGTTGAGCTTGACCAGAACGGCGTTCTTCTCGATGCCCTGAAGCATTATGTTTTTTGGAGTGGCGACCATGAACTCATTCAGGAAACCTGGAAAAAAATAGTTGCAGCGGCTGAGTTTCCGCTCTTGGACGTTTTCCGTCATCAGCCTTCTGGCCTCTTGGCCAACAGGAGGGAATACTGGGAGCGTCATCAGGCTCACGGAATACAGACAGGGATGGAGCTTACCCACCAGCTCTTCACTTCGATAGGGCTGTCCTCAGCCGCAACACTCGCCCAAATGCTTTCTCACCGACAAGAAGCCTTGCGCTGGGAAAAGGAAGCTCGAAGGATAAAACAAGCCATGCTCGATGACAGCCGATTCGGTTTGGTGACAAGCCAGGGCTTCATCAAGCGGCGCGGCATTGATGGCTCTGTTCAGGAAACCATCGAGCCGTTGCCTGAAGCCCGGCTCCCGGCTGAAGCTCCTCTCGCCGCTCCAGGTCTCCATCTTCTCAATCCTGATTGTTCGGCTGCTCTGAGCATAGCCACAGGTTTCATACCTGCTGACTCCTCTATTGCCCTGAAAACGCTAGCCAACCTCGAGGGCCTCTGGAACCAAGCCTGGGCAGGCGGCGGATATGGAAGATATCATTTTAGCTCAGAGCCTGACTCTCCTGGCTCATGGCCCTTTCCATCTTTGTTCATGGCTCGGGCCTGGATTGAAGCTGGAGATTTGGAAAAAGTCTGGAGGGTTTTGAACTGGCTGAACACTCTGCCAG
>CAZJXZ010000110.1:0-8432 GCA_964549955.1 uncultured Eubacteriales bacterium | reverse complement strand
GGATTGAGAGCGAGGGCGGCATTGAGGTATTTCATCGCTTCATCGACATTTCCGCCGTTCAGATAGAATATACCCATATTGTACTGATATTGAGGGTCTTTCATCCTCGCCTTCTCGATTTTTTTCTGTGCCGATGCACAAAGAATCAGGTTCAAAGAGATGAATAGGATGAAAATAAATTTTGGCTTCATTTTTTCTTCTCCTTTTTTAGCCTAAACTCGCTTTTAAGTTTCCTGGCCATCAAGTCTTGGAGGGCTTCCCTCGGCTCTTTATTCTTGTAGAGGACCTGGTAAATCTGCTCGCAGATAGGCATTTCGACTTTTTCTTGTCTCGCCAGCTGGTGCACGGATAAAGTCGTGGTGATTCCCTCGGCGATCATTCTCATCTTCGAGACTATGTCCTCCAGAGATTTTCCTTTTCCCAGCTCACAGCCGATATAACGGTTCCGGCTCAATTTTCCGGTGCAGGTGAGAACAAGGTCTCCGATGCCGGCCAGACCAGCGAAAGTCTCCATCCTTGCTCCCAGCTTCACTCCCAACCTTGCCATTTCCGCTATCCCTCTTGTGACCAAAGCTGCAGCCGAGTTGCTGCCGAAGTGAAGAGAGTCTGATATCCCGGCAGCGATGGCGATGACATTCTTCACAGCCCCTGCAAGCTCGACTCCGATGATATCGTCCGAGGTGTAGGTGCGTAAGCTAAGGCAGGAGATGAGGTGCTGGACTTTTTTTGCCAGTTTCTGGTTTTTTGAAGCCAGGACAACTGCTGTTGGATAGCCTGCGGCGACTTCCTTGGCAAAACTCGGACCAGAGAGGGCAGCTATCTGCGGCTTGAAGAAAGGTGTGAAGACTTCTCTCATCACCTCACTCATCCTTTTTAAAGAACCCTCTTCTATTCCTTTTGTCAGGCTGACGATGACCTGCTCCGAGGATAGGTGAGGAGCAAGCTGCTCGTAGACCTGGCGGCAGAATTGGGAGGGAACGGCAATGAAAATAATCTGGGATGAAGCTGTTGCTTCTTTCATATCGTGGAAAAAGGAAACCTCGGAAGGAAAGATAAATCCGGGCAAGAAAGTCCTGTTCTCTTTATGACGCAGCGTTCTCTCGTAGACGTCTTGCTCTCTTATCCAGAGCCGAGTCTTGATTTTCAGTCGACCAAGGTGAAGGGCGAACGCGCTTCCCCAGGTTCCACCGCCTATGACAGATGCTTTTATCATGCTTTTTCCCCTAACTTTCTTTCTTTGCCTTTGAGGAGCCTTTCTATGTTGTCCCTGTGCACGAAGGCGATCAATAGGAAAAGGGCAAATGCCAGGTAAGCGACCTCTGTCTCCTTTTTAAAGAGAAGGATAAAGAGAGGATAGCTCAAAGCAGCCAGAAGAGAGCCGAGAGAGACATAGCGGCTGGCTGCGGAAACAGCGATAAAAATAGCTCCGCTGAGGAGGAATGGCTTAAAGGCCAGGATAGAATAGACGCCGAAGGTTGTTGCTATTCCTTTTCCTCCCCTAAACCTAATGTAAACAGGGAAGCAGTGGCCTAAAACAGCTAAGAAGCCAGAGATGAGGGCAAGGATTTTGTCATTAAAGATTTCGAGAGCCAAGAAGACTGGCAAGAGCCCTTTGAGAAAATCTATGAGAAAGACTGGAAGGGCAAATTTCCATCCTTTGAGCCGTAAGACATTGGTCGCTCCTGTAGCCTGACTCCCAAATTTACGGATGTCCTTTTTTTCGCTGAGATAAAAAATGATATAGCCGGAGGGGATTGAACCGAGAAGATAAGATAAGAAGGCAAAAAGTATCTTCATCGAAGAACAAATTCGGAAAGAATGGAATATTCGGCGCCGGTCGGGCGCAGAGTGCTCTGGAAGAAAGTAATTTTCTCCACTTTCATTTCCCCGAAATTTCTATCTTTATATTTTTCAAGGAGAGAAATAGTTTGTTCGAGGCCAAACGGGACTTTGACTCTGCCCAGTGTCAGGTGGGCATGAAATCCTCTTTCCTCTCTGGGAAATCCAAGTTTTTCAAGCTCAGCTTCAAGCTCGGATTGGAGTGCTTTCAGGATTTCCTCCTCCTCGATGCCGACCCAGAGCACCCTCGGAGCCTTTTTGCCGGGCGGGAAACAGCCAGTGCCTTTGAATTTTAGGGAGAAAGGCCGGTATTTTTCCGAGATTCTCCTCAAGGAATTCTCTATCTCGGTAGCCTTCTCTCTGCCGATTTCACCCAAGAATTTCAGGGTGAGATGCATTCCCTGCTCAGCAACCCACTTTATGTTTTTACGCCCCGTATCCAGCTCTTTGATAAGTTGAATGAGTGTCTTCTTTATCTCGGGATTAAGGTTGATGGCGACGAATGTTCTCAAGTCAGACTCCTTTTCTTTTTTTTATGCTTTGAAGAAGATGACGACGGAGCATATCAAGGGCCTTTTGACTGGATTGGAATTTAATAAACTCTCTTTTTCCTAAGAAGAGGTTTTTTGAGACCTCTGAGCCCTTATCCCATTCCAGCGCGATGTAAACCAGGCCTACTGGTTTTTCTGGAGTGCCTCCTGTTGGGCCTGCTATCCCGGTTATAGCCAGGCCGTAGCTTGACCGGGCTTTTTCCCGGACAGCTTCAGCCATGGCCTTGGCAACCTGAGAGCTGACTGCGCCGTGTTTATTGAGCAGATCAGAAGGAAGGCCGAGGATATTCATTTTCGCCTCATTGCTATAAGCCACAACGCCCATTAAAAAATAATCTGAGCTCCCTGAGACATTGGTGATGCGATGCCCGAGCAAGCCGCCGCTGCAGGACTCAGCCACAGCCAGTGTTTTCTTCTTTCCTCTCAGGAGATTGCCTACCACTTCCTCAAGCTCTTCGCCCTGCTCAGAAAAGGCATTCTCCTTAAGTCTATTTAGAAATTTTTTTGCCAGGATTTTTGCCTTTGCCTCTGCCTTGCGCTGACTTTCTCTGGAATGAGCCGTGAGATGAAGCTCTATCTGGCCTGGATAGCAAAGGGTGGTGACATTCAAATCAGGACTTTGAGGATAAATGTTTGAGATAAGGGTTTCAACCTCGGATTCAGTCAGGCCTGTGATTTTCAAGACCTTGCGGGCTGCATAGCCGGCTCGGAATTTTTGGAGGCGAGGCCAGACCGAGGTATCAAACATGGGCTTAAGCTCAACAGGAGGCCCGGGGAGGAGGACGATTTTATTCATTCCTGTCTCGAGCCAGAGGCCAGGGGCTGTGCCGTTTCTGTTCTCTAGAGGTTCTGCTCCGTCGATGATATAAGCCTGCTTCTTATTCACCGCAGGCATGGAGAGTCCTCTGCGCTTGAATCTCTCCTCGATTTTCCGCAAGATCTCCTCTTTAAAGATGAGCTTTCTTCCCAAAGCTGCGGCAAAGGCTTCTCGAGTTCGGTCATCCCTTGTCGGACCCAGGCCGCCGATGGCCATGATCAAATTTGCCCTGGATAGGGCTTGGTTGATGCAGAGCAGAAGCTCATCCCAGTTGTCGCTGACAACGGTCTTGTAAGAGACCTCCATCCCCAGCTCATTCAAGCGCTCTGTCAAGTAGAGGGAATTTGTGTCTTGATAATAAGGAGTGAGAAGCTCTGAGCCCACGGCCATGACCTCGACGGTAAGACGCTTCTTGGTGCTCATTTCACTAATTGCTGAGAATGTAAATTATTATGCTGACATTTCGAGCAGAAATCCATAATTTTTTCATTGAAAGCAGCGCTTTCATAATATAACGACATTTTAATCAACGCCTTTTTTTTAATTTAAAGGCGTTAAATGTTTTTACATTGTCATTGCGAGCCCGCAGGGCGTGGCAATCCATTGAAGTCATTACGAGGCGCGCAGCGCCGTGGCAATCTCCTAGTTTGATTAGATTGCTTTGTCATTTCATTCCTCGCAATGACATTTTATTTAATGCCTTTGGGTTAGCAAATAAAGATGAATCGTGATTCCGGTATAGACGGCAGCCAGGATATCATCCATCATGATTCCCCATCCTTTGGGCAAAGCTTCGACTTTTTTTATAGGATAGATTTTGATGACATCAAAGAAACGAAAGAGAAGGAAGCCTGCCAGAAGCAGAGGCCATGTTTTTTCCATCCGGAAAAGAACAAGGAGCTGCCCGACTGCTTCATCCATAGTGATTTTTCGCGGGTCTTTATCATTCAGCTCCGATGAATAGCTTGCGGAAGTAAATATGCCTAAGAAGAAAAGGAGAAAGAGTATGAGGAGATAGAGAGGCCAGCTTAATTTATGGAGATAGAGCTTGTAGAGCAGGACAATAATCGCGCTGGTCACCGTTCCTGGAGCGAGGGGGAAATAGCCGACTCCAAAGAAGGTGGCAATCGTTTTGGATAGAAATTTCATCGGGCGAGTTTCCCGAATAAATCATATACATCCCAGCCTGTGATTTCAACCTTGTGGATGGTGTTGACCACTTCCGACGCTTTTTCAGCGGCATTGATTAAGATGACACCGTCCACCTCAGGAGCTTGGAATTGGCCGCGGCCGACCAGCACGCCGGGATTTTCTTTCAAGGCTCCTTCAATCAGGACATCGATTTTCTTTTTTAAATACTTCTTGTTGTTCTCCTCGGAGATGACCATCTGCAGCTCCATTATTCTTTCCTTTCTTTTTTTCTTGACGCTCTCCTTGACCGGGTCGCCGAGAGCGAAGCAGTCTGTTCCGTCTTCTCTTGAATAGCTGAAGACGCCGAGATGGTCGAACCTTGCCTCCCAGACAAAGCTTTCCAGGTCGTCGAATTCCTCTTTTCCCTCGCCAGGAAATCCGACAACAAGAGATGTGCGCAGAGCTACATCAGGAATTTTTTCTCTGATTTTCCGGACGAGCTTCAGCGCCCGCTGCCCATCCATTCCTCTTTTCATTTTTTTTATGATTTTGGGATGGGAATGCTGGAAGGGAAGATCAAGATAGGAGCAGATTCTTTTCTCCTTCATGATTTCAAGAAGCGAATCGCTGATTTCTTCGGGATATCCGTAGAGAATGCGCACCCATTCGAGGCTCTGAATGGAAAGGAGCCGGCTGAGGAGAGAGGTCAATCCATCCTCAAGGCCAAGGTCGCGGCCATAATAAGTTGTATCCTGGGAGACGAGGTTTATTTCCTTGACTCCGTGGGAGCAAAGCTGCTCAACCTCCTCAAGGATGGAGGGGATGGCGCGGGAGCGGTAAGCTCCTTTGATCAAGGGAATGGCGCAGAAAGAGCACTCATGGGAACAGCCTTCGGATATCTTGACATAGGCCCACGAGGGAGGAGTCTGGATGAGGCGCGCAAAAGTGTGATCATAGAGGAAACAGCTCTCTGATTTTTTAAAAGGCTTTCCTTCTACGGCTTCAACAATCTTATCGAAATCATTGACTCCGAGCCAGAGGTCGATCTCAGGATATTCTTCAGAAAGGAGGTCTTTGTATCTTTCAATATAGCAGCCGACGGCGATGACTTTTTTTTGCTTTGACTTTCGTTTAAGGGCAGCTGCCTGTTTTAAAGCGCTGCGGGCTTCCTCTTTGGCCGGCTCGATGAAGCCGCAGGTATTGAGGATGACAATCTCGGCTTCCTCTGGGTCAGAGACAAATTTATAGCCAGCTTTGTTCAGAAGCCCGAGCATGACTTCACTGTCAACAAGGTTTTTGGCGCAGCCATGGCTGATTAAAGCGATTTTTTTCATCAAGGATAGATGCGGTAGAGGAGGCGGGGGAAGGGAATGGTTTCCCTGATATGCTTGATCTTGCAGATCCAGGCAACGGTTCTTTCTATGCCCAGACCGAATCCGGCATGAGGGACAGAGCCGTATCTTCTCAAATCCAAATACCACTGATAAGCTTGGCGAGGAAGGTTGAATTCTTTGACCTTCTTTTCAAGAAGCTCTACGTCATGGATGCGCTGGCCGCCTCCGATGAGCTCTCCATACGCTTCAGAGGCGAGGATGTCCACACCGAGGACCAAATCCGGGCGTTTCTCATCAGGCTGCATGTAGAAAGCTTTTATTTTAGCCGGAAAATGGGTTATGCAGACAGGAATATCGTAGATTTCTGATAACAGCGATTCTTCAGGCGCGCCTAAATCATCGCCCCATTCCATCTTCGAGCCTTTTTCCTTGAGCTTCTTGTAAGCCTCGTCATAAGTCAGGCGGGGAAAAGGCTTCTTCACCCGCTCCAGGGGCTTAGTCTCCCTTTCCAGGACTTCAAGCTCTCTCTTTCTTTTCTCCAGAGCGCGCTCGACGATATAAACAATAAGCTCCTGCCCCAGCTCGACCATGTCATCCAGGGTGGCAAAGGCCACCTCAGGCTCGACCATCCAGAATTCGATCAAATGCTTGCGAGTTTTCGACCTTTCTGCCCTGAAGGTTGGGCCGAAGCAGTAGACCTTGCCGAAAGCCATGGCAGTGGCTTCGTTGTAAAGCTGGCCGCTCTGGCTGAGGAAAGCTTTCTGGTCAAAATACTCTGTTTCAAAGAGAGTCGTCGTGCCTTCGCAGGCGCTTGGAGTCAAAATCGGCGTGTCCATGAGCCTGAAGCCCCTGCCGTCAAAAAAGTCGCGGATGGCTTTGACAACTTCGGCTCTGACCTGGAGAATGGCGTGCTGCTTCTGAGAGCGAAGCCAGAGATGGCGGTGCTCCATCAAAAAGGGCGTGCTGTGCTCTTTGGGTGTGATGGGATAATCTTTGGCGACCTGGATGACTTCAATCTCCTCGATATCCAACTCAAAGCCGCCAGGAGCACGCTTGTCCTCGCTGACTTTTCCGCGGACAATGACCGAGGACTCCTGAGTTAAAGCCTCAAACTTCTGGAAGAGAGGATGCTCTTTTTCCTCGCTGAAGATTGTTCCCTGCAAGATTCCTGTTCCATCCCTGATGAGCAGGAACCGGATTTTTCCGCTTGAGCGCTTGTTATAGACCCATCCCCTGAGTTCAACCTGCTGGCCCTTGTAATCAGCAATGTCTTCGATATATACCCACTTCATTTTCAAGGAATTATAAAAGATACAAAAGCTCAGGTCAATCTTTTGCCGGCTCTTTTCCTTAAATAGGATTAAGTATGGCGGTTGCTTCTTTAGAGAGGCCTTTATCCCAGCGCATGGCTTTCAGCGATGCCATAAAAGCTCATCATTTCCATATCATTCTATAAACCACAAGCTCTTTATAGCCGCTTTCTTTTTCTCTCAGGCTGTAAAGCCTTTTTTTCCTGGCCTTTGCCTCCATAGGCCTGAGATCTGAATAATTATCCAGGCTCATTCGGGCGATGAGTGCGCCCTCAGGATTAAATATGTCATAGATATGCTCGTTGGCCCTTTTTCCGGTCTCGTAGGTCATCGCAAAAAGATTGTCTTCATCATCGGCAAAAAGATATTGGAGGGGAGGCATATGTCTTGGGAAATAGAGATTTTTTTTGACGTTTTCAGGAGCAGCTTTTTCCACATATTTTTTGAATTCTTCAGATACCTCCACAGGTCTATAATCTTTTTTTATTTTTCTCTTTAAGCTTCCCTCTAAATCAAAGACTGAAATTTCATATCCACTCTCTTCACTGGCAACATAGATGTTTCTATCTGAATTATTCCAGACAAACATATAGGGCGTTGCCTTGGCTTGTTTTCCGGTGAAGGGATTGGGAGTTTTCATCTTTTGGATTTCTTTCTTATCTTTGAGGTCAGGGCTGTATAATGACAAGAGCTGGATGTCAGTGCTCGGAGGCTCAAACTGCATTTCCAGAAATAAGAATTTTCCATTGAAGAGAGGTTTGAATCTGTAACTTAAAGGCTCGATCGGCATTTCTTTCTTTGGGCTTCCCTCTCTGCCGAAGATTAGAAGCTTTTCCTTGCCATGGTCCATAATGGCAAATTCGTCCAGATGGCTTATTTGGAAATAGAAAGGAAATGGAGACTCGCCAGGACCCTGTCCTTTTCGAACAAAAGAGGTCATAAAGCTTCCGTTTCTGTCGAATTTGAAGATGATGTTCTGTTGAGGCTTGGC
The DNA here is from genome assembly GCA_964549955.1 of uncultured Eubacteriales bacterium. Classification (GTDB taxonomy): domain Bacteria; phylum Acidobacteriota; class Aminicenantia; order Aminicenantales; family Aminicenantaceae; genus CAZGMN01. The sequence goes on along the minus strand of CAZJXZ010000110.1, from coordinate 459 downwards.
ATCCATCAGGTAGATGTTTCCCTCAGAGTCAAGGTCAAAGGTATGCAATTGTCCCAGCCCAGTCTTCATGATATCGTCTTTCTCGGTATCGATAGAAAATTCTTTTTCAAGAATGAGAGTGGCAGGTTGACCTTTGATTTTATAAGGCTCGAGATGGTTGATCACGACCTCTACTCCGCCTTCCATTATCTTTTCCACCTTGTTCTGTTTTGAGAGGCAGAAGGAGAAAAGAGTCAGGGCCACAATCAAAATCGCTATCTTTTTCATTTTTCCTCCTGAATGAGCGTATTCTTCATTTTAAACGAAGGAGACACCTCATTTGGCGGCTAACTGTTTTGGGCTGTAGACATCGACGGCTATCTCAGGGGCAGATTGGAGGACATAGAATATTTTCTTATTCCTGATTTTCTGAACAATTAGGTCGCCAGGTTTGTAGAGCGCATCAGAATCTATCCAGTA
>CAZJXZ010000109.1:0-8461 GCA_964549955.1 uncultured Eubacteriales bacterium | reverse complement strand
AAAGCAGGCGCTTCTCGATTGCCATCAAGCCTTGCTTCGGGAAATTTTCCGCTCAGCCCTTCGCTCGAGCCGAATAAAGTCTATGATGTGCATGACTTGCAGTTCACTGAGCTTTCACCTGGAGCCAATTCACGGCTCATTTCGGGAAGGGGAGCTCAGTTGAGCTTCCTCAGCATGAACCCTGATTCGAATTTTGAGCTGCACATCCATCCTGAAGAGCAGTTGATGATTGTGCTTCGCGGCTGGATTGACGAATATATTCTTGATGGCCTCACCCGCATGGAAGAGGGTGACATCCTTCTTCTTCCGGCCAACATGGTTCACGGTGGAAAAATCGGCCCAATGGGCTGCGATGCGCTCGATGTCTTCTGGCCTCCGCGCCCAGACTACGCCGAAAAAATGGCAAAGAGGCTGGCTTCGTTCCAAGCCATCATCCCTGAAGGAGCCGAGGTCGAGCTTGTCGTAGATGGAGCCAAGCAGGGCCCTGGGCTGTTCTTCACCGAAGGCCCGAAGTGGCTCAAAGGAAAGCTCTATTTTTCGAACATGTATTTTGACCAGAAATGGAATGGCGACCCAGGGAAGAGCGCTCTGGTCGAGATGACGCCTGACGGAAGCTACCGTTACATATCCCAGGGAAGAATGCAGACAAACGGTACCTTCCCTCTTGCCAACGGGAACCTTGCTGTCTGCGATATGTTCGGACATCGGCTGATTGAAATGACGACTCATGGGAAAATTGTTAAAGTATTGGCCAGCAGCTATGAGGGAAAGCCTGTAGATGGACCCAATGACCTTGTGGCCGACGCCAAGGGAGGGATTTACTTCACCGACCCTCAGTTCACGCCAGATGCCAAGAAGAGTCAACCCGGAAGAAGCGTTTATTATCTGACCCCGAGCGGCAAAGTCGTCAGAATCATCGAGCCCAATGCTTTTGCCATGCCCAACGGCCTGCTGTTGAGCCCAGACGGCAAGACCCTCTATGTCAATAACACTTATGATGATGAAGAGTGGTGGAATGTCAACAGCGATAAGGATAACTTCATCTGGGCTTATGATGTCGGCGAAGACGGAACTCTATCCAACGGCCGGAAATTTGCCGAGCTTTTTCTTACGCCTGAAGTCCTCGACCGCAAGGGCAAGAGCACTAGTGCTGACGGGATGACCATCGATGAGCTGGGCAATATCTATGTGGCCACCTATGCCGGCCTTCAGATTTTCAGCACCAAGGGAGAGTTCATCGGCATCGTCAACTTCCCGGTCTTTCCTGTGAGCTGCTGCTTTGGCGAAGAAGACCTGAAGACGCTCTATGCCACCTGCTACAACAGGATTTATAGAATTCGGACCAAGGTCAGAGGGCTGGAGTATCCGCTGAAATCTGGGTCGAGATGAGTATCTTAAAAGGGATTCAGTTTTCATTTTTATTATTGAATGTGTAAAATTTTCTGAAAATAATTTGAAATTCTCGTAAGGAGTTGGCGATGTCAGAGAATAAAAAAACTTGGAATCGCCGCGATTTCTTAAAAGGAATCGGTCTGGGCTCAATCGGCGGCCTCGCTCTTGGAAAGGAAGTTTTTAGCCTTGGAAGAGCTTTTTTCAGCACTCTCGCTCAACATCATCCCGGCCGGCTCTATAAAAAAGTCATAGAGCCTGCCCGAGTGAGTCTGGTCAAGGGAGATGACAGGTACAAGATTGTCTATGAATCGCTGAAGAAGATAGAGGAAGAAGTCTCGAGCTCGATCGGCAAAAAAAAGATTTTGCTCAAGCCGAACGTCGTCCTTGCCGACAATCCTCTGAGCGTGACCCATGTCGATGCTGTCCGTGCTGTTCTGGATTTTCTCAAGCCCCACTATCAAGAGCAAATTATCATCGGTGAAGCAGGAAACCAAAAGACTTTCGATGGTTTCAGAAATTATGGATACCTGGAGCTTGAGAAGAACTACAATGTGAAGTTGGTCGACCTTAATCTAGGCCCTTATGAATATCGATATGTTTTTGGCAGCGAAAACCAGCCGCTTCCAGTGCGCATCAGCTCCATCTTTCTTGACTCCAATGTCTATGTCATTTCCCTAGCCAGGATGAAGACCCATAATAAAGTTCTGGTGACTTTGTCGCTGAAGAATGTTCTCTTGGGCTGCCCGATTAACGACTACAAGAAGAACGATAAGGGCCTTTTCCACACCGCTCCTGTGGCTGTGAACGACCTTTGCCATTTCAACATGTTTCATATCGCCCAGGAAGTTTTTCCTGACCTGGCCGTCATCGATGGCTTTGAATCCATGGAAGGCAACGGCCCCGCCTGGGGAACTCCCTTCAGCTCACGGGTGGCTCTGGCCAGCCTTGATGCTTTAGCTGCGGATACAGTTGCCACCCAAATCATGGGCTTCGACCCGAAGAGGGTCCTTTATCTTTCAGCCATGACTGAGGCAGGCATGGGACAGGGAGAGATGGAAAAGATAAAGGTGGCTGGAACGCCGCTTGAGCAGTGCCTTTACAAGTTCAAGCCTCATCAAGATATGGCCAGGCTGTATAAACTGTGAACGTCGGACGAGGAAAGAAGTGCAAGAAAAGAATGCCCTGAAATATTTTGGATTTGTCTTTCTTGCCTCTGTTCTGGCCATACTCTTTATGCTCGTCACCGGCTATCGGTCTAAGATTGGCCCTGTGGCCATTGTCCTTTTTGCTTCTTTGGCCCTCTATTGCCTGGGCCATTCTTTTCTCAAGAGCTTTGCCTTCACCCTCTGGGTCTTTGCTTTTGTCGCTGCCTCCATGTTTTATCCTTCGCTTTTCAGAAGCTGGTTTGGAACGGACCTGAAGATCTTGATCGTTCCCCTCATCCAGATCATTACCTTTGGTATGGGCACGACTTTGAGCCTGAAAGATTTCGGACGCGTGTTCACCATGCCTTGGCCGGTTTTTATCGGAATATTTTTGCAGTTTACCATTATGCCTCTGGTGGGCTACAGCCTTGCTATGACCTTCGGCTTTGACCCGGAAGTCGCATCAGGTGTTATTTTAATCGGTTCAGTTTCGAGCGGCGTGGCCTCCAATGTCATGACCTACTTGGCTGGCGGCAACGTTCCGCTGTCCGTGACTATAACTTCTTTGACCACGCTTATCTCGCCGTTCATGACGCCCTTTCTGATGAAAATTCTTGCCGGCAGGCTGATCCATGTCGATTTTTTGGAGATGATGCTTTCAATTTTTAACATGATTATCGTTCCAATCTTTGCTGGGTTGGTCGCCAACAGGATACTCTATAGTCAAAGAGATTGGGCCGAGAAAAGCGGACGGTTGGTTGTTATATCAATTGTGAGTGTTTTTCTGGCCGTTGTCGCCATTTTTTTACAAAAGGATTTTTTGGGGCCGCTGGCCTCCCTGAAAACTGGGATCTTCATCGGATTCGTTTTGGTCAGTTTAGTGGCTTTAGCTAAGCTTATCGTTAGAAAGATAATCAAAGGCCCAGAAAATTGGATGGATAAAGCGTTGCCTCTTGTCTCTATGGCCAGTATTTGTTTTATCATCGCTATTATTACAGCTCAATCAAGAGACCAGCTCTTGTCGGTGGGGCTTTTAGTGATCGCTGCCGCAATTCTTCACAACGGCACAGGCTATTTCCTGGGCTATTGGGGGGCCAGGTTGGCCAGGCTGGATGAAAGCGCCTGCCGTGCCGTTGCCATGGAGGTTGGGATGCAGAACGGCGGCATGGCCTCAGCAATCGCCATCGACGTCTTGAAAAGTACGAGCGCCGCTTTGGCCCCGGCGATCTTCGGACCGTGGATGAATATTTCAGGGTCGGTGCTGGCCAACTGGTGGCGCCGAAAGCCTGTTCCAAGTCATGAAAAGCAGAGAGTGGATAAGACGTAAAATCAAATAAATCGCTGATGGATGCTGCGGCATTCGCTTTTTTTCTTTTCATCGAAAAAACCAAAAGAAAGGCTTGGGCCAAATGAATTCTAATGATTTTATAGCTTTTAGTTTTCTTTTAATTGACAGGCCGTTGGCGCTGTGCTATAGATTATCGTCTGGGGAATTGGGGGAATAGACCTCTGCCAAGGAGGTGTATTCAGAAAAGGTGATGGGGAAGAAGAGAAACCCGCAAAAACATCCATCCATTTTTCATTCCCAACATTAAAGTCTTTCAGCCTTTTCACTTGAGTAGAATTCTATTCAAGGAAGGTAAGGATGAATAAGAAAGAAAGAAGAGAACTAAAGGCGGCTCCCTTGGTCATTATCTTTGCCAATTATCCTTATCCCCAGTACCGGAAAAAATGCAAGCAGGCCGGAGCCGACTTCTTTTTTGATAAAGCCACTGAGTTTCAGAGAATCAATGAAGTCTTAAAGATGCTGTCGAGAACTCCCGGTTCGGGTGAAAATTGTAAATCCAGAAGCGGAAAAAAAGAGACAAGAAGTGACGAAATATGACAAATTGGCCGCAAATGTTGACAACTCTTTAAAATGGGCATGAATTATTTTCAATTAAACTGAAAAAGAAATGAAAGAAAGGCAAAGAACAAAAAGAGAGCTTATCGAAGATTTGTCAGAATTGAGCCGTCGAATCATACAATTGGAAAGGTCAGAAGCTGATCGCAGCAAGATTGAGAAAGCTTTAAAAGAATCAGAGGAAGGTTACCGAGACCTGGTGGAGAAAGCCGGAATCGGCATTTTGATTGATGATCGAGACGGCAATGTTAAATACACCAACAAGAAATATGCGGAGTTGTTCGGATACACTGAGCAGGAGATGAAGAGGCTTTCGATCCGATCCGTAGTTCATCCCGATGATGTTGAGCGAGTCATGGAGTTTCACCGCATGCGTATTCAAGAGAAAAAGGCTCCGTCAAGATATGAGTTCAGAGGAATCAAGAAAGATGGTTCTGTTATCTATCTTGAGGTTGATGCTGTTGAACTGAGAGAGGGAGAAAATATTATCGGCAGCCGTTCTTATGTCTGGGACATCACCGAGCGCAAAAAGGCCGAAGAGAAGATAGAAGCCTCACTCAGAGAGAAAGAGATTCTTCTGCGGGAAGTCCATCACCGGGTCAAGAACAACATGCAGATCATCTCCAGCCTTTTCAGTCTTCAAGCCAGACGTATCGAGGATAAGGAAGCTGCAGAGATATTCAGGAATTGCCAGAACCGGGTGAGATCGATGACGCTTGTCCATGATCGATTGTATCAATCAGCTGATTTGGCCAAAGTTGACGTGGCCAGCTATGTCGAAAACTTGATAAGTCATCTCTTCGGTTCCTATGTGATAGACCCCAAGGATATTCGCCTGAACTTGGATATCAAAGATGTTTTTCTTGATATTGACAAAGCGATTCCCTGCGGTTTGATCATCAATGAGCTTGTTACCAATTCTCTGAAACACGCCTTTCCCCAGGGCAGAAAAGGCCGAGTCCTGGTGACTTTGAGACATTTGGATGGGAATGAGGTTGAACTGACGGTCAGCGACGACGGTATTGGCCTTCCCGAGGATTTGGATTTGAAGAATACAGAATCCCTGGGCTTGCACCTGGTGACAATCCTGGCTGAAAGCCAGCTTCATGGCACGATCCATCTCGACAGGACAGGAGGAACAACTCTCCGAGTTAGATTCAAAAGTCAGAGATAATGAGAAAAAAAATCTTGATCGTTGAGGATGAGAGGATGGATGGCTCGGGATATCCTGGCGGACTTAGAGGCGATAAGATCTTACTGAAAGCAAGAATACTGGCGGTGGCAGATGTCGTTGAAGCCATGTCTTCTTACCGTCTTTACTGGCCTGCTTTTGGAATTGGAAAAGCTTTAGGGGAAGTCGCAAAGCAAAAAGGTTGTCTCTATGACCGAGAGGTCGTCAATTCTCTGTTGAGATTGGCAAAAGAAAAGAAGATTTCTTTTGAATAAATGTTGAAGTCGAAGATTATCTAAGAAAGAGAATGGAAAAAGAGAGAATTCTGGTCGTTGAGGATGAACGGATTGTTGCCGATGATATCCAGATGAGTTTAGTCAGGCTTGGCTATGAAGTTTGTGGATTTGCTTTCTCCGCAGAGGAGGCCGTACAAAAGACAAGAGAATTAAGCCCGGATTTAGTCCTGATGGATGTCGTCCTCGAAGGAGAGATGGATGGCATAGAAGCCGCTTCAGAGATACGCTCTCGCTTTGATGTCCCCATCGTCTATCTCACCGCCTATGGAGAAAAAAGCATCCTGGAAAGGGCAAAAATCACAGAGCCATTTGGATACATCATCAAGCCTTTCGAGGAGAGAGAATTGCGGTCAACGATAGAAATCGCCCTCTACAAACACAGGATGGAGAAGAAGTTGAAGGAAAGCGAGCAGTGGCTTTCAACAACGCTGAAGAGCATCGGGGATGCGGTGATTGCCACTGATAGGAGGGGGAAAGTAACATTCATCAACCCTGTGGCCCAATCTTTGACCGGCTGGAAGAATGAGGAGGCTATAGGTCGTCCTTTGAAAGATGTCTTTATCACCTTGAGCGAAGGGCCGACAGCGAGGCTTTTGCCTAGGAAGGCCAAAACCATGGTCGCAGATCATATGTTGTTGGTGGCGAGGAGTGGAAGGAAGGTCCCTATCAATCAGAGCATTGCCCCGATTAAGGATAAAAAAGGAGAGGTGGTGGGCGTTGTTTTGGCCTTCCAAGACATAACCGAACGCAAAAAAGCAATGGATGAGCTTAGGAAGGCCTATTCGGACTTGAAGAAGGCACAGCAGGAGCTCATTCAGTCAGAGAAATTGGCTGCTTTGGGGAGGTTTTCTTCAGGAGTCGCTCATGAAATTAAAAATCCTTTAGGAATCATACTCGGCGGACTGGAGTTTTTAGAGAGAAAGCTGACGCGAGTCGAGCCGGATGTCAAAATAGGGGTCAGAAAGATTAAGGAGGCGACTTTCAGAGCGAACAGCGTTGTCCAGGGACTTTTGGATTTCGCCAGGCCATCGGAGCTAAAGACCGAAAAGGTAAAGCCGGAGGATTTAATATACGAAACTCTGTCTTTGCTCAAGTATAAAGCGCAATTAAGCCATGTAAAAATCGAGACTCATTTCTCAGACGAAGAACTCTACATAGATGTCGACAGGAACCAGATGCAGCAGGTTTTCTTCAATCTTTTGGCGAACGCAATTGAAGCCATGCCCAAAGGCGGAGTGATCAAAATTAAAACAAGAAAAATGGTCGTTACCGAGTTTTCTGTTGGTCACCGCTTCTGTGTCATCGAGATTACCGATACAGGTGTGGGGATAACAAAAGAGAACATCCAAAGACTCTTCGAACCATTTTTTACCACTAAAAAGGAGAGAAAGGGAACAGGCCTCGGTCTGTCCACGGCCAGGCTGATTGTGGATAACCACAAGGGTACACTCCAAATAAAAAGCAAACCGGGAAGAGGAACCACGGCTATGGTAATTCTGCCACTTGCCCGGTCGAAGAAGATGGAGGATAAATGAGAAAAAAAATCCTTCTTATCGATGACGAAGAAGATTTTGCTTTTTTTGTAAAGGCAAATTTAGGACTCATCAGCAATTATGAAATTATTGTTGCCACAAAGGGAAAAAAGGGGATTAAAACAGCATTGAAGGAAAAACCGGCCTTAATTCTTCTCGATATCATGATGCCGGGAATGGATGGCTTTGAGGTTTTGAAAAGGCTAAAGAAGAACGAAAAGACGATGAACATTCCCGTTATCATGCTCACCGCCAAGAATGAAGATGAATCAAAGATTAAAGCAGTAGGATTATACTGTGAGGATTATATTGTCAAGCCCATCGAGATAAGGCTCCTTAATGCCAAAATCCATAAGATTTTGTCACCGAACCGATTGCGTTAATCCTCTATTTATTCTCTCTTTTATCCCCTCGGCTTATCGTTTTTCGGCTAATTGGGCAAGAGCCAATGGAGAATCTCCTCCCTGGCTTCTTGGCCGTTCTTATTTCTTCTTTGTCTTTATCTCTTCTTTCAGCCAAACAGGATAGAACCAATTGATAACCTCATCCTTTGCTTTTTCGTCCATATTGTTGATCTTCAGTCCAACTTCCATCTTGTTCCCAGAACACCTGCTCCAGATGATTTCACCGGAGAGGGATGTCGAAAGCTTTTTCTCGGGCAGGAAAAGCTTAAGGTCTATGTGTGAGCCAGGATTGAGGTTTAAACTTAGTATCAATTTTAAGCCTTCGCCAGAAAAGTCATGGATTGTTGCTTTATCGACAAATGTTGATTTCCCGCCTGCTTTAAGCACTTGCGCAGGAAGGAAGCATTTCAATCGGTAAGATTTCCTCTTTTCCTCGCTCACGTTGAGCTTGAGTATAGCATGCAAAAAAGATATTTTCAATAAATTAATAGTTCGAGTAAACATCTTTTTTCCGTGATGAAAAGCCTCGTTACGGATCAGGCTGGGTGTCTCGAAGACACGCCGCTTTTGCCCCAGCGACTACTCGGAGGGGGTCGAGCAGAGCTTTCCCCCTTCCGA
>CAZJXZ010000108.1:0-8535 GCA_964549955.1 uncultured Eubacteriales bacterium | reverse complement strand
CCATGCCCGCTCAGCCTTCCATACGGTCTTCTCGACACCCAGCCTGATCCACTTCGTACCATGGATTTGCGGATGCTTGCTTGAAAGAGAAAAACACTTGTTCTGTGAAGGAAAGGATAAATGGAAATTGGATGCTTAAGAAAAATAAAAGGCTGTCCCTATTTGGGATAAAAGGGGCAGCCTTTCAAAGGGGGGTGGATCAGTAAATAAGGGAATTTATCGTGAACTCCCTAAAAAAAGGAGGGGTAAAAAGGAGGGACGTGCTTGCCATTAGCTCTTTCATCTTGCTCACCTTCATTCTCCATATATAAATACGCACAAAAAGAGCGAAAAGTTGCAGGGCTTTCAAATTTTTTGGGAAATTCTGGACGTGTTGGAATGGATGAGGATCAAAAAATAATTATTTTTTTTGTTTTTTTCCCCGCAAAAATATTACAAATATTTTATCACAAATTAAAATAAAATTTCAATAAATTTTTTTTACTTTCTCAAAATTCTGCTATTATAGCTATATTCGACACGTTTTTTGCTTAAAATCAGGCCTTTTTCGCAGTTTTTTCAGGATAATATGCTTTAATCTGTCATTTTGACTAAAAAAAAGATATTTTTTAGAATTAAAGCATCTTTTTCTGCAATGAAAAACTCATTTATGGCTCAGGCTGCGCGTTTCGAAAACACGCGGGCTTTGCTAAGCTTGATCCTTTTCATATCACCAAGTTGCGGATATTTCTTTAAGAGTGACCGATAAAGGAATTATTCAAGAGAAAGGAGTGCGCCAATGCAAAAAGAGAAATTCAAGGAATTTGGTTATAGATTCATCGATTGGGTTGCAGATTATCTGAGCGGGCTAGAAAATTATCCTGTCCTCAGCCAGGTCAGGCCCGGTGAGATTCGAAGCAGGCTTCCCCTTCATCCTCCAAGTCACGCAGAATCGATGGAGAAGATTTTCCATGACTTCGAGCAAATCATCCTGCCCGGCATAACTCACTGGCAGCATCCTTCCTGGTTTGCTTATTTCCCTGCCAGCTCCAGCCTGCCCTCCATCCTGGCAGAATTGCTGACCGCAGGCCTCGGGGCCCAGTGCATGATCTGGCAGACCTCTCCAGCAGCCGCAGAGCTCGAAGAGCATGTTCTGGAATGGCTGCGCCAGATGCTCGGGCTTCCAGAAGGCTTGGCTGGAGTCATCCAGGATACTGCTTCTACGGCTACGCTCGTCGCCCTGCTCACAGCCAGGGAAAAGGCGACGGATTTTGAGGCAAACCAGAAAGGATTGAATAAGCCTCTGGTTGTCTACGCTTCAGAAGAGGCCCATTCGAGTGTCGAGAAGGGAGTGAAGATTGCCGGCTATGGAAAGGAGAATTTACGCTACATCCCTACAGACGAATCTTTTGCCATGATTCCTTCCAAGCTTGAAGAAGCCATCGAGAGAGATAAAGAGAAAGGTTTGCTGCCAGCCTGTGTTGTCGCCACTCTCGGAACAACCTCTTCCACAGCCATCGACCCCCTTGAGTCCATAGGCGAGATTTGTCGCCGCCACGGCCTCTGGCTTCATGTCGATGCTGCTTTTGCCGGAACAGCCGCGATTCTTCCCGAGAAGAGGTGGATTCTTGAAGGAGCAGAGTATGCCGATTCCTTTGTCTTCAATCCCCATAAGTGGATGCTGACCAATTTCGACTGCTCAGCCTATTTTGTCAAAGACCCGGGAGCTTTGATTCGGACCTTCGAGATTCATCCCGAATACCTGAAAACAGGGATGGATGCCAAGGTTAAGAATTTTCGTGATTGGGGCATTCAACTGGGAAGGAGGTTCCGGGCGCTGAAGCTCTGGTTCGTGATTCGTTCCTATGGTGTGGAAGGGCTCCAGAAAATTATCCGAGAGCATATCCGTCTGGCTCAGATGTTCAAGGAATCGGTGACGAAGCATGAGTCTTTCGAGCTCATGGCGCCGGTAAGCTTGAGCCTTATCTGCTTTCGTCTGAACGACGGCCGCCGTGAAGAATCTCTGGCAGATTTGAATCGAAGGCTGCTGGAGAGCCTGAATCAGACTGGCAAGGTTTTTTTAACCCACACCACCTTGAAAGGAAAGTACGTGCTGCGCCTGGCAATTGGCTCCAGGATGACCGAGGAGCGCCATGTCAGGGAAGCCTGGAAGCTAATCAGGACAAAAGCAGCGGAATTGCTTAAATCCTCTCCAAAGCCGTGAGGCTCTGAATGGAAAATATCCCAACAGCCAAAAAATTATGGAATAATTTATCACAAAATAAGTTCCCGGTGGAGGTTCATCGCTTCATCATGATACCTTAATTGTTTCAAATTAATTCTTCAAAGACGTTGGCTTTTTTGTAGCGATTAAAAGGCAGCCAGAAAATTTCTTTGTGATCTATTGATTACGAAAAAAGCTGGATATAAAGACCTTAAGAGCTGAATAATGAAATTTCAAATTGAGTGCGAAATCTTTGAAAAGTTTTTAGGATTGAGCATCGGGGTTCTCATCGCCAAAAGAATCGATAACCATGGACAGAGCGCTGAGCTCTTGGGTTTGGTTAGAGAAAAGGAAAAAGAAATCATAGAGGAATTTGATATTGAATCTCTGTCCCAGCTACCAAGAATCGAATCCTGGAGAAAAGCCTATGCCTCTTTTGGGGCGAAGCCTAGTAAATACAGGAACTCGGTGGAGAGCCTTTATCGGATGATTCTGAAGGGAATGAGCTTGAGACAGGTCAATAAAATCGTCGACATCTACAATTACATTTCAATAAAGCATATGATTCCAGCTGGAGGGGACGACACAGCAAAGGTGGATGGAGATATAAGGTTGATTTTTGCCCGAGGAGGAGAGCCCTTTGTCGCTCTCAATTCAACACAGAGAGAATCAGCAGAGAAGGGAGAGGTCGTCTACGTTGATGACAAAGAAGTTCTATGCCGGAGATGGAACTGGCGTGAATGCGACAAGACAAAAATGACAGAAGCAACCCAGGATGTTGCTCTTGTCATCGAGGGCCTTCCTCCAGTCAGCGGGCAAGGCCTTCGGTTCATTGTCGATGACCTCAGCGAATTGGTGAAGAGATATTGTGGCGGCGATGTTCGAGCAGTTGTCCTCAATCAGACCGAGAGAGAAGTCGAAATTTGAATTCAACCTATTTTTTTAGCTCTGTACTCCAGCTCAGCTTTCCTTCAGGGTCGACAAACCTGAGATAATAGCCCCAGCCGCCTCCGCCCTGCTGAACTTTGATCAGCAGCTTATTCCAGCCCTGCTTCAACTCTGCCTGAACCTTGTCCTGGTCAGGGTATGCGCCGCGGTAGGCAGGATTGTTATGGATGAGCTTATCATTCAGCCAGATCCGGACTCCGTCATCGCTTCCGACAAGAATTAGCGTCTGGCGCGCTTCAGGCGATAAAACATAGACCAGACCGTAAGCGATGACCTGCTCATTGGGCTCGAGGAGCTGCTCCAGCCTGACAAATCCTGATTCTTCAGCTTGGACTTTCTTCCATCTGATTTGTTTGTTCGTTTTGCCGATATAGCTTTTCTTAAGGTCGATCTCTGTTTCCGGGGGAAAGCTCTGTTGAAGATAGGTCATATCCGGAGCATCGAAGGGCCCGATGAGATTCCATTCGCTGATGAAGCGGCGGTTTGAAGGAGAAAGGGTGAGGCCGACGAAAGCCATGTCCATGCCCGAAGACTCTGCGGATTTGCCTATGACCTGAAGGATGATTGTATTGACACCGGAGTGAAGCAGGACATTCTTCAATGTCAGCCTGTCTATGGTTTTTTCAGGCGAAAATCCGTCAAAAATCTGGCCTTCTAACTCTGCGCCTTCCTCTCCGCTTCTGATTTCCGTAATCTTGCCCATTGCCGGGCCTTTGAGAAAATAGAGCTCAAGGTCGTAGCGCTCTCCGATATCGACGTTGAAAGAGAGCTCAGCAGCCGTTTCCTCCTCTGCCTTCTCAGTCATCAGAGCCGGGTATCGCCTTCCCTCCTGGTTATAATATGAAGTTAGCGTCTGGGAGAGGTTTTCTGCCCTGAATCTCATCCTTAAATTTTTATCCTCGAATGTCGGGATTGCTTCTCCTTCGACTTTTTCCCATTCTGGCAGGGCGAAATTTCTTGAGGACTCCAGAGCAAAAGGCAGCCTTTGCTTCATCGAAGGCAGCGCGGGGAAAAGCTTGTGGGGCTCGCTCTGATACCAGTAGGCAACAGACGAGAAGTAGTCAGAGCGGTCGTTGGCATGGCCGTGCTCGATGGTGACGCGGATGGATTTCTTGAATGGTATCGGGTCAGGGATATGAAAGCGGTAAACCGTTGCTTTAGAGCCGACCTGAAAGTCTTCTTCCTGGAGAGGGCAGCCGTAGAAGGGATTCTCATCCTCCCTCATTCCCCAGGCATCCGAGAAATAATCCTCAGAGCCTGTTCCATGAAGAGAGGGCTTTTCCTCACCGTCGATATAAATCATGTCATCGCCTTCTCCCCACCAGCCCATGGCTGTCTGGAGGATGCTGAGGTTGCAGCCAACATAATGGCCTCGGCCAGAGGCTTCGAGGATGAGATAATTTCTCCCGGGCTGGCAGGGAATCTCCTGCCGATAATAAGAATGAAAATAAGGAGTATCAGCAGAAAGGGTTGGGAGCTCCCTGTAATCAACATAATAGTAGAATGCGCCAACCGGCCTTGTCCCTTCGTTAGTTACAGTGACACGCGCCGACTTTTGAAAAGGCATATACCAGTAGCAGTTCCGTGCCCGGCCTTCGGATGAACAGTTTATCGGGATGGAGCTGAAGTTGCGATTCAGGCCGTGCCCTACGCCAAAAAAGTCGCCTATCGGCGCCTCGACCGACGGGGATGTCTCGTCGTCCCAGTACATCCTCAGGATGAGCTTGCGTCCGTAGAAGGCCTCAGCAGAGATGGTGACCCAGATGTGGTGGATAGCTCCAGGCCCATTTATCTCTGCCAGAGACGCAGTCTCTCCAGGTTGAATCGATAGAGCATCCCTGTTTCCGCCTGTGCGGTCATAGGAAGAAATTCGCTTGCTCGCATAATCCTGGTACTGGCCAAGTCTAACGAGCATGTTTTGACTGAAGAGAAGAAACAAGGCTCCGGAAAAAAGAATGAAGATGAAAGAGATTAGCCACGTTATTTTTTTTAAGTTTTTCTTAGGCATATTTCCTCCATCCGAAGAAGTTTAACCGGCAAAATTCATAGATCTCAAACGAATCATTTCTTTTTCTAAATTAAAATAAGCCAAACGCAAAAAGCAAGCTGAACTGTCAGCTCAAATTTTTTGATAAACCTATGCCTTATTTCTATAGTTTTTGATTTTTTTTGGTTCAAGTTTTGGAATTCACCACTTTATATCTAAAATTTTGTTCCGGGCGTTGTCCGTTGTTTTTTTATTCAGCCTTGTGTTTTAGCTTTCTGCTCTAGATTTTATAGTCTTTGCTGTGAAAAAAGATTATTCTGTTTTCGGAAGCCCAGCCTTCTGGAAGAAGTCCGCGGCTGGAGCTATTCTCACTTTCTCAGGCTTGATATCGAGAGGGAAAATCTGAATGATCTTGTCTTCTTCCAAGACTTCCTTAGGCATATTGGGATTGGCATACTTAATCGGAGATGGAGTATTGGCTACCAGAGCTTCTTTCAATGATTTGGCGTCGTCGGTGATCATGGCTATGTAAGCATTGTCGAAGTTCAGGTATTTTTTGATGGCCCGATTGACATCTTCATGCTTGATCGTCGGAAGCCTCTTCTGGGCTTCAGCCAGGAAATCTTCCCAGCCGTAATAATGAGAATCCATCTGCCAGCCAAGCCTCTCTCCTAATGTCTGGGCATAGAGCTTGGTGTAGTTGAGGAGGTAGGTCCGAGTTTTTTCAAACCTTTCTTTGGGGATTCCTTCTTCGACTAGCTTCTTGAGCTCGATGAGCGCCTGACGCAAAACAAAATGCCGGTTTGAATTTGCCAGCGGCCTGATCCAGATAGAAAAATACTGCTCCTGTCGGCAGTAGTTTTGGGCTGGAAATTTGTCCCTTCCTTGAATGAAATGGTCCGCGTAGGCATAATCGCCATAATTCTGGCCGCGCTGCTCCCTTATCTTCTGGAAGAGGAGAGAGAGATGCTGCCGGTGCTCTCCGAAATGAGAGACGGCGATCCACAGCGGAAAATAATCAGGGTTGGCTTTTGAGATTGAGAGCGGGAAGCCCATGGAGATGGCTGTTGCCGGCGTCTTCTTCTCGGCGATGACGATTTCCAGGCCTGAAGGCTTCCGCTGAGCAGGTAATCTAAGCTTTGGCGTTTGGCCCTCAGCAAGAGCCGAGAAGTCCTTGATGACCTTGTCGGGAAAATCTAGAGGATAGCCTCCAACAAGGCCGATGGTGATATTTCCCTGAAGGAAGTGCTCTTTGTAAAAAGCTTTGATGTCGTCCAAAGTCAGCGACTTGAGGGATTCCACTGTCCCTGCCTCGTGGTGGCCATAGGGATGCCCTTCGTACATCATCAGGTTTAAGATCTCCTTGCCGAACTGTTCATCCATGTTGCTGACTAGGTTTCTTTCGACAAAATTCAGCTGCCTGGTTTTTATCCTGCTGAAATCTTCCTCGCGGAAGCCGGGGTCAAGGAGCATGTCTTTGAAGATGGCATAGTATTTATCAAGGTTGTCGATGTGAATCGTTCCGGTGAAGACAGACATCTCCTTATCCACTGCAAGCCCCACCGAGGCAGCCATGGGATAGAATTTCTTCTGGATTTCCTTGAAGGCCAGACTCTTGCTTCCGCCGTTGGCCAGCATGCTGAGTGTTAATGTGCATAGCCCCTCTTTTCCCGGCGGGTCATTGGCCGAGCCGACATTGAGCAAAATTCTGAAGCTCACCAGCGGATTTCCTTGCAGAGGAAGAAGCTCGGTGGAGAGTTTCTTTGGACCGACCTCAGCACAGGAAAAGACCATGAATGTCAGGGCTAAGGCAACAATTCCTAATAAAGAATGATTTATGCTGCTTTTCATTTCGATTTTCCTCCTGTCAAAGTGGCCACAGTGCTGTTCGTTTTATTAAAATACTTTTTGGCCATTTCTTGTATGTCTCCGCTAGTCACTCTTTCGTAGAGGTCAAAAAGCCTGTTCACGGTTTCAGGGTCTGTGGTCAGGTTGATATAGCCGACGAGCAATCCGGCGACTCCGTCAGTTGTCCCCAGTTCATCAGCAAAGGAATATTTCAGGTTTGATTTGACGTCAGCCAGAACATCTTCCGGGACAGGCTCCTTCTTCAGCCTCTCCAGCTCTTTGAATATCTCATCCTCGACATAAGGAAGGTCTTTTTCATCCTTGAGCGTGGCGTTGAAAAGTAGAAGATAGGGATCACGATTGTCGGAGAAGCTGGCGTTGAGGTTGAGGCATTTCTGTTCCTCGATGACCAGTTTCTGGAAAAGTGGAGAAGAGCTGGAGAAGGATGTCCGGGCCAAGAGGTCAAGGGCTGCTTTGTCGATTTTTACATCAGAGTAGGCCGGGCCATGGAAGGCGATGGAAATCATCGGCGAAGTCTTTGAGGGGAAATCAAGGTGCGCTCTCTTGGCTTTGGTCTGGCGAGGTTCTGCAGGAGTGACAAGAGTATAGTTGGATTTCGGCCAGTCGCTGTAATACTTCTTGACATATTCCATCAATTGAGCATGGTCAAAATCGCCGGCAACGAGAAGAATAGAATTGTCAGGCGCATAAAAGCGCTTCTTGTAGAGCTGGCTGTATTCAAACTGGTTCGGCATGTCCAGGATGTCCTTGAGATAGCCGAGGGTTGTGTGCCTGTAGGAGTGCTTTTCAAAAGCCGTGTCTCTTAAGAGCTCGGACAGGCGTCGGCCAGGGTTGGAGACACTCGCATAATACTCCCCTTCAATGACTGGAGCTTCTGTTTTGAGCATCTCTTCGTCATAGTAGAGGTTGATAAACCTGTCCGCTTCTGTTCGGACCACCTCTTCCAGGTTCTCCCTTCCGGCGAAGACCACAAAATAGCAGGTGTAGTCATTGGTTGTGAAGCCGTTCGTGCCTGCGCCCAGTCTGGTCAAGAAGTCATCGTAAGCCGGACGGGGGACAGTCTTTGTGCCTTTGAACATCATGTGCTCGAAGAAATGGGCAAACCCGGATTTTCCAGGCTCGACTTCATTCCTCGAACCGGAGCGGACGATGGTGTAATAAGATATTATGTAAGGATTGTTAAGGGGGATGGAGACGACTTTAAGACCGTTTTCCAGCTCCTCAATCTTGTATTCAAAGGGGAAAATCTTCGAACTCTGAAGCGCGGCTGGAACAGCAAGGAGAAGGAAAACGGCCAGAGCGATGGGGACGAATTTAGTCATTTTTACCTCCTTTTGGAATCTAAGGTTAAACTTGAATAATTTCTAGTTTTCTGAATATATCAAAAGTAAAATTTATAAACAAGCAACATTCATTTTTAAATAGTATTTTTACGAGGCGAGGTATAAATGCTTTGAAAGCCGTTTGAGGGCTGAGCGGGCATGGTTCCTCGACCCAAGGTCGAGGAGAGCGAAGCCTGAAACCGAGC
>CAZJXZ010000107.1:0-8760 GCA_964549955.1 uncultured Eubacteriales bacterium | reverse complement strand
ACACCGCTTGGGATTTCATGCTTCACCAAAACACAGATGAGTTTCTCTTTATAGATCTCGGTTAGCTTCTTGACTAGCCTCTGTCCCAAATCCATATCAGCGACATTGATATAGCTCAGACCTTTTGTTCCTTCCTGCAGAACTTCTATTGATGCCATGTTAGGGCCAGAGGCTCCCGCTTCAGTATAAAAAGCTGCGGCATAGCCAGGGTTTTCACCGTATCTCATCGATTGTTTTTTCTTGAAGATTCTTTCTCCAAACTGAAGGGTATCAGGAAATTCCTCTTTAACTTTGGTGCTGTACTGTTCGCGGTCCTTTTTGCTTGTTTTCTCCATTATTTTATCGTCCTTTCGTGTTTATTTATGATGAATATTTCGTATTCATCATTGCTCAGGTTCTCGGAAAAAACGCAGGCTACAGACACCCTGTATTCTTTTTTATCTGGCTTCGGCTCCAGGGCCTTGAAGACAGCCTCTGCCATATCCCTGGGATTATTCTTCTCTATCCTGACATCGAGCGGCCCGCCTCTGAAAGAAGGCAGCGGGTCTTTATCTTCGCCCTTATAAGTTGCAATCATTTTCCCCCATGAGGCTCTCAAGCGGATTTCAAATACGCTTCTTTCAGAGGAACCGTCCGCAGCTCTTCTGACTATTCCCAGTGCGGCTTTCCTCTGAGAAATTATGCAGCCGGATATTCTTGGTGTAAAGTTGGGGGAGTCAGGCTCATAGTCCCATCTCCCGAGAGCAGAGGTTAAAACTTCTGCAGGATTCTGGCTTTGTCCAAGAAAAGCCTTGATATCCGCCGTCTGCTGGCCATTACTTACCGCAATTCCTTGGGAAAGGCATATTGCAGGATAGAGCAGCAGATTTCTATTTCCCTGATTGATGAGCTCCTGATCGAGGGGCTTTGCCCAAATGGTATCGCCTTCTCGCTCCAATTTTCTTGCCTGGCTGGAAGGAGACCTCCCAGTTATGGCATAAATGGCAACCTCATTTTCCCCTGATGGATCTCTTCCCAGGATAATGAGCCGGCCTGGATATTCTTTAGACGATAGGCTTTCCAAAGGTTGGGACATTTTACACTTTTGTATAGATAACACATTCTTCAAGTCAGGTCTAGATGAAAGTAAGGCACTCTTTCTCCGTGATGAGGTGAGGATTGAGGGTTCTTCGGCCGCCTCACCCTCGAACCCTCGCCCCCCCTTAATATATTCATCACATTTTAGGAGAATTAAAGGAGAAAATCTTGTCTTCACCTTTGGTTTTAGATAGAATTCACTTTATTTTAAAAGAGGTAATCATGAAAAAAATTGGCGATCCTGAAGAAGCTTTTAAAAACCTGGATTTCATAATTTCTCCTGAAGCCCGAACTTTGAGGATTTTGAGTGAATACTTGGAGCCTCTGACTAGGTTAAGCGAGCTGAAAGTCAACACCACCGTGCTGTTCCTGGGTTCTTCAAGGGCTAACCCTGATGAAAATTCTCAGCTGGCAAAATACTACTGGGAAGCTGAGGAGCTTGCCTATCATCTGGTCAAATGGGCAATAAAACTGAAGCCAAAAGGGAAGAATTTTGTTATCTGCACTGGAGGAGGGCCGGGAATAATGGAAGCTGCCAACCGAGGAGCTTCAAGGGCTGGAGGAAAGTCTATTGGCATGAATATTTCTCTTCCTGAAGAGCAACTCCACAATCCTTACATATCTCCAGAGCTTTCTTTTATCTTTCATTATTTTTTTATGCGAAAATTCTGGTTGATATACAAAGCAAAGGCTGTTATCGCCTTTCCTGGGGGCTTTGGAACATTGGACGAGGTTTTTGAAACTCTGACTCTGGTCCAGACAGGGAAAATCAGCAAAGATGACCTGGTCATCCTCCTCTATGGAGAGAAATACTGGCGAGAAATTATAAATTTTGATTCCATGCTCAAGCACCATGCTATCTCAGCTGAAGACCTTAAAATATTTTCTTTCTGCTCCAAGCCAAAAGAGGCCTTCTCTTTCCTGAAAGATAGATTAACGAAGTTTTTGGAATAAACAAGTAGCCATTTTCCCCTGGCAATCTGGATAGTTGAGATTAATTTTTTCCAAAAGCAAGCAAAAAAATATTGACAAATTCATTTCATTGATTATAATTATTTCATGTTTAGAATGATTCCAAAAATGAAAATATTTAAAGATTTATTGCTTTCCAAAGGAATAAAGCCAACCTTTCAGAGGTTAAAGATTCTTGAATACATGTCCGAAAACACAAAAAATCATCCTACCGTCGAAGCGATCTTTGAACAACTATCAAAAGATATTCCAACCATGTCTTTGACGACCGTTTATAACACTCTGAATACTTTTTTGGAAAAAGGCTTGGTCTCTGCGGTAACCATTACTGGAACTGAAGCCAGATTCGATCTTATCACCAGCTCACATCATCATTTCCTGTGTAAGGAATGCGGAAAAATTATCGATATCAACGTTGAATGTCCTTTCGCCATGGGAGAAAAATCTGTTTCCGGGCATAGAATTGAAGAAGTTTGTGGATACTTCAAGGGTTTTTGCCAGGATTGCCAGGCGAGGAAGAACGGCAAAAATGAAGAATCAGATTCAAGTTCTCATCTCGGCGCCCAAGAAGAAAACTCTTCCTCTGACACAAAAGGACTGAAAGACGAAGAAAAAAAATGAATTACTTTAATAATCTTTTTTAAGGAGGCTATAGATGAAAAGCTTGAAAGGGACTCAAACAGAAGAAAATCTTTTGACGGCATTCGCCGGTGAATCTCAAGCTCGAAACCGCTATACTTTTTTCGCCTCGCAAGCCAAAAAGGAAGGTTATGAGCAAATCTCGGCGATCTTCTTGGAAACCGCGGACAACGAAAAAGAACATGCCAAAAGGCTCTTTAAGTTCTTAGAGGGCGGCCAAGCAGAGATTAGGGCTTCGTTTCCGGCCGGAATCATCGGCAAGACAGAGGTTAATCTTGAAGAAGCTGCAGGAGGAGAGAATTATGAGCATACGGTCATGTATCCTGAATTTGCAAAGATTGCTGACAAAGAGGGATTCCAGGAGATAGGGCAGGTTTTTAGGTCAATCGCTTTCGCCGAGAAGCAGCATGAGAAAAGATATCTGGGCTTCTTGAATAATATTAAGAACAACAGGGTTTTCAAGCGAAAGGAAGTTGTAAGATGGAAATGCAGGAATTGTGGCTATATTCATCAAGGAAAAGAAGCAGTTGAGCAATGTCCAGCCTGTGCTCATCCTAAGGCTTATTTTGAACTTCTGTCCGAAAACTGGTGATTCTAAAGAAAAGGATGAAAAGGAGATAAATATGACCGGCTTTACAGAAAAGAAAGAGGTCTTGAAGAATCTGATCAAGAGATTGCACCAGGGCCAGGACCCAAAAGAGATAAAGGAAAAATTTAAAGAACTCATTAAAGACACGGGCGCAACCGAGATTGCAAAGCTTGAAGAGGAGCTCATAAAAGAAGGCATGCCGCAGGAAGAGGTCCATAGGCTTTGTGATGTCCATATTGCTCTCTTCAAAGAATCAATTGAAAAAGAGAAGGTCTTAGCCCCTGCGGGTCACCCCCTTCACATTCTTATGGAAGAGCATAAAATTATTCTCCAGTTTGCGGATGAACTAAAGAACGTCTCTCAAAAAGCTGAGAACAAGGACAAGGCTCCAATGCAGACAGCAGCCGCAGAACTCGAGCAAATCCGGGAAAAATTCCGCAGCTCGGCAAGTCATTATCTGCGGGAAGAGAATGTGCTTTTCCCTTACCTTGAAAAGCATGGAATTAGCCAACCTCCGGCCATGATGTGGATGGAACATGACAGGATCAGAGGGATAGAGAAGAACTTATATGAATTTATAAACTCCTGCGGAAGTATGGATTATGAGCATTTCTCGAAGAATCTGAAAGACCTATCCAGTGCATTGGCTGAGATGTTGTCCGGCCATTTTTATAAGGAGAACAACATCCTCTTCCCTACTTCTTTAAAAGTGATATCCGGGAATGAATGGAAAGATATAAAGAAAGAGTTCGATGAGCTCGGATACTGTTCTTTTACTCCTGAGTCGGCGATATCGGGCTTGAAAGAAACAATAACGGAACGGACGACAAAGCCGGAAGTCGAAGGCATGGCTGTCTTTAGCACTGGAAATTTATTCCATGAGGAGATCGAAGCCATCTTCAATGCCCTACCTGTTGACCTGACCTTTGTCGATAAAGAAGATATGGTTCGATATTTCAGCCAGTCAAAGGAGAGAATATTCACCAGGACCAAAGCCGTCATCGGCCGCAAAGTCCAGCACTGCCATCCTCAAAAAAGTCTGCACGTTGTCAACCAGATTCTGGAGGATTTTAAATCTGGCCGGAGGGAGGCGGCCGAATTCTGGATTCATCTTGATGGCAGACTGGTCTACATCAGGTATTTGCCGGTACGCAGCGAAAAAGGAGAATATCTGGGCTGCTTAGAAGTGACTCAGGATATTACAGAGATAAAATCAATCGAGGGGGAGAAAAGGCTGTTGTTATAGATTTAATGGCATAAAAGAATAGAAACAAAAGCAAATTTAAAAGGAGGCTTTAAATGACGCAAAGGCTTCAAATCTACAAATGCCTAGTTTGTGGGAACATAGTTGAGGTTGTTCATGGCGGTGAAGGCGAACTTGTCTGCTGCGGTCAGCCGATGAAGCTCATGAAGGAGAATACGGTTGATGCTTCCCAGGAAAAGCATGTCCCGGTGATTGAAATGACATCAGAGGGAATTAAAGTCAAAGTTGGGAGCGTTCCTCATCCCATGGAAGAAAAGCACTACATTGAATGGATCGAGCTCATTGCCGATGGCCGCGCCTACAGAGTGTTCTTGAGCCCTGGAGACAAGCCTGAAGCGACTTTCAAGTTAGAGGCCAAGAAAATCACGGCACGTGAATACTGTAACCTGCATGGGCTCTGGCAAGCTTAAAAATGGAAGAGAAAAGATCATGATTGAGAAAAAAGTCCAGGGCGCTTTGAACAAACATCTCAATGCAGAGCTCTACTCCTCTTATCTCTATCTTTCAATGTCTGCTTATTTCGAGTCGATCAACCTGAAGGGATTTGCCAATTGGATGCGGGTCCAAGCTCAAGAAGAATTGGTCCATGCCTTGAAATTTTACAGCTACATCTGCGAAAGAGGCGGCAAGGTCATTTTGACCTCGATCGAAAGCCCAGAGACTCGATGGAATTCTCCTCTCCATGCTTTTGAGCATGTTCTGAAGCATGAGCAAAAAGTTACGGGACTGATCAATAGCTTGGTTAATCTTTCTGTCTCAAAATCAGAGCATGCAACAAGCAATTTTTTACAATGGTTTGTAGCCGAACAGGTTGAAGAAGAAGCTTCGGCTGAGCAAATAGTCCAAAAGCTTAAGATGTTGGATGATGACCGGAGTGGTTTATTATTTCTCGACCAGGAGCTTTCAAAAAGAGTGTTTGTTCTTCCCTCATCTTCAGAGAAGTCGGGTGAGGCCAACTAATAATAACCGCAAAAAATGCCCTTAGACCATCATTGCCAACGGCCAAAGATAGAAGTGACGGCCGCCTCTTGTGGCTCTTGGCGATGATTCCATCAAATTATTGCAGCACCTGACGGAAGACAATGATTTCGTAGGATAGCCACTTTGCTTTACTTCTTGGGATGAGACTTTTATTATCGCCTTGACACGAATTGTGGTTCAATCTGGAGGAAAAGGCAAAAGGGCCTGAATTTTTTCCTTAACCCTGCTGAAGAGGAAGAGAAAGAAAAACAAACCGGCGAGAATTCCTAAAGCGTCGGCAATAAAATCTAAAATTTCTGTGGAGCGGCCGGGAACAAAATATTGATGCATTTCATCCAAAGCTCCGAGCGCAATGCCACTGAACAAAGTTATATAGACCTTTATTTTTGAGCGAGATTTTAAGCTCAAAAAAATGCCAAAGGAGAGAAGAAAGCCGAGGATGGCGAACTCAAAAAGATGAATCACTTTATCGATAAAGGGGATGTCTGTTTTAAGTTTGATGGTTCTTGAGGAAAAGAAAAATATCAGAGAATAATAGAGGAAAGCTGGCAAAAAAGCCAAAATTTTCTTCATTCGGTTGCCGCCCTAATGTCTATACCCTGACTCTCTTCTTCTCTATAAATATTTCATTCTTCATCGAGTCAATTATTCTATAAAAAAAGAAAAGAATTATCTAATGGAGAAAGCATCTTTTTTCCGTGCTTTCGAACCACTCTGCCTGAGCCTTCCATCCGGTCTTCTCCACACCCAGCCTGATCCTCTTCATGGCTCGGATTTGCGGATGGTTCTAGATTTTCAAAATTGATTGAAGCTTGTCATATTTTGTGGCAAGATAGATTAAAAAGTTTTTAGGAAAAATTCATTATGCTGGCAAATCTGCTGAAAAAGAGCAGGCTGTTATTCATCGTGGGCATAGTCCTTCTCTTAGCCTCATGTTCCAGCATGAGATATTTCCCTTCCGGGAATGTCCAGAGAGGCCTCGCTTCCTGGTATGGGCCTGAATTCCACGGAAAGGTCACTTCCAACAAAGAGTTATACGATATGTACGATTTGACCGCAGCCCATCCTACTCTTCCTTTTGGAACTTACGTCAAGGTCACTAACCTCGATAACGGAAGATCAGTGGTTGTCCGCATCAACGATCGTGGACCGTTTGTCAAGGGCCGAATCATTGACCTTTCTTATGCCGCAGCCGTGCAACTGGGGATGAGCGGGCCAGGAGTCGTTCCGGTGGTGGTAGAGGTTCTCAAGAAGTATTCTCCCAAAAAATCTTCACAGAAATTTTTTGTTCAGGTCGGAGCTTTTATCTCTAAGAAAAATGCAAAGAGACTTAGAGATGAACTTCTGCGGCGATACCCGGATGTTCATCTCTCAGTTCTTAGAATATCTTCTCAAACCTACTACAGAGTGAGAATTAGAGCGCGCACCATGGAAGCAGCAGAAAAAATTGCCCAAAGGCTCCTGAAAGAAGGCTATAAGGCTCAGATTTTGGAGGAACAGCGCTTTCCCTGACCTTAGCTAAAAATTTTCTGATAGATAACGAAAAAAGAGAGTATTTTGAGGAGGAGAGATGAAAAAAATTGCCTGGTTTCTCCTTGCGAGCTTAATCTTCGTCGTCTTCTCAGGATGTATCGTAGTCAGGCGGCCGAGCATAGCCCCGCCCCCGCCAAGAACCGAAGTCGTGATTGCCAAGCCCGGCGTTGATTATGTCTGGATATCAGGCTATTGGACCTGGAAAGGCGGAAGATATGTTTGGGTGACAGGCCACTGGATCAAAGCCCGGCCAGGAAGAGTCTGGGTTGGAGGACACTGGGAAAAGAGAGGACGACACTGGGTTTGGGTCAGAGGCCGCTGGAGAAGAGGTTAGAGACTTTTTCCTAGGATTCACCCTTTTCTTTTATAAAGATAGGCCGAAGGTTTCAGCTCCGCTTTCTTTCCATCATGGACGGCAAAATCTCCGCCGCTCCACATCGAAGCTGAACCATACTCTCCTTTCTTGTTGATAGCATAAAAGCTGAGCCCAAAATTAGGAAGCCCGTCTTTATTCAGGAGCCGAGCAACTAGCTTTGTTTTATTGGCAATTTTTTCCAGAGCTTTAAGGCAGGCTTCTTCTGGGGAAGACCCCATTGCCATGAAGCTGACAACAGAATAACTCCCGCAGTTGAGGATGTTGGCTTCTCCTCTTCCGGTTGAACCCGCTGCTCCTATATCGTTATCGACATAGAGCCCAGCGCCGATAATCGGCGAATCCCCTACTCTTCCTGGAATCTTGAAGAAGAAACCGCTGGTTGTGGTCACTCCTGCCAGGTTTCCTGAAGCGTCGATGCCAATGCAATTGATCGTTCCATAAGAATTAATATAGGAGCGAAGCTCCGGCTCGAGCTTGTTAGACTTGGGGGGAAACCAGAAGTCTCTGTCTGAGAGAGTCTCTTTGCGTCTGAGCCATATTTCTCGTGCCCTGTCTGTAAGCAGATTTTCTTCTTTAAAGCCGTGGGCCAGGGCGAATTTCAAGGCTCCTCTTCCCACAAGAAGGACATGGTCTGTCCTTTCCATGACAACTTTGGCGACTTTGGACGGGTTTTTGATATTCCTCAGGCTGGCGACAGCGCCGCCGCTGTGAGTCGGGCCGTGCATGACTGAAGCGTCAAGCTCAACAATTCCCTCCTCATTGGGCAGGCCTCCATAGCCAACAGACATGTCATTAGGGTCATCCTCGACGATGTTAACGCCGGCGATGACAGCGTCTAGTGGATCTTGTCCTTGGTTGAGAAGTTCCATGGCTTTCTCTACGGAACGAAGGCCATTCCCACTGGCAACCACACACATTTTTCCCTGATTCTGCTCTCTTTTAGCAAAAATTTTTCCTGCGCTGAGAGCAGCAGCAGCCCCTAAACCTATTCCCGTTTTAATGAAATCCCTTCTCGAAAATTTATCTCCCATTGTTCCTCCTTTCGGATTATTCTTTTTCTTTCCTAAATTACTCAATTCAGATGTTAGAATCAATATATAAAATTCACGACCGTCTCTTCTTAGCGAAAGCAGCCAAATCTTCTATTGAAGAGTTTTTTATTTTTTCATAAAAAAAATATAACTTTTAGGCGAAGGCTAAATATTTCAAAAACCGTTTGAAATATTTAGCCTGAGCCATTCAAATTGACAAAGGATGCCGCCTTTAGTATAAATCCCCTTATTTTTGGGCATGAGAAAAAAGATCCTCCTCTCCGCTTCTCTCTTCCAT
>CAZJXZ010000106.1:0-8786 GCA_964549955.1 uncultured Eubacteriales bacterium | reverse complement strand
TTTCCTTCCATAGCCTCAAATCCGTCGATAATGGCCAGGTCAGGATAGACTTTTTGGGCCAGATGAAAAATGTTGAAATGGCAGATGTCGCTCACGGATTTTGTGCTGGCGTGAAGCAAGCCTTTATCGTTTTTCTTGTAGTCATTCAGCGGAGAGGCCATGATAGCGTTTTTTAAAGATAATGTGACCAAGACAGTGTCGTGGGTTTTCATCCGCGCTACTGAGACAATATAGATATCCGGGTCGAGAAAAGTGTTGATGATTCGCACCGGAAGAGGTCTCATCCCTTCTCCAAAGACATACCAATATTGATATGAATCTCGATTAAAATCGACAATTTTCGCCCTGTATTCTTTCTCGAGCTCGAAATAGCCATAATTTTTGAATCCCTCCCAGGTATTCTGAACTCCCGATTCTCCGATGATGATTTGTTTCTTATAATGAGGAGTGAGAAAATCCAAAACAGCGCGGACAGCATCGATATGAGTCACAGCCAGCGGACGATTGGAAAGCACGATGTTCGGCTTGACCACGATTTTTTTGTTGCCGATGGAAGCCAGAACCTCATCCTCGATCATCTTCAGCGATTGGTAGACGATCTGGCGGCGGTCATTTCCTTTGACCAAGCTCACTCGGCTTGGCTCAATAACTTTTTTATAAAGCTGCTTGCTAATTTTGGGAAAGGCACCAAGATTCCTGTGACCGCGCACTTCAGGAAAAACGCCTTGTCCAAAAGCAACCATTCCTATGGCTCCCAGGCCAAACTCTTTCAAAAAATCACGTCGTTTCAAATGATTATTATTCTTGCCCATGAGAACGGCTCCTTTCATTAAGCCCTTAGTTTCCTAAAAATTGTTTTGCGGCTTTTTCAATTCTCATGACGGCAGCCGAAGAAAAGCCAGCGCATGGGCTCATCTGTATGGTTTATCGAGCAGTGAGGCGCCCTGTTATTCGGCGGGACGAGGAATGCCTCGCCAGGCTCCTGCCAGAGGAGGCGGTTTCCAAAAAATAAAAGGCTCTTCCCTCTCAGCTGCAGCCATATCTCCTCTGTTCCCGGGCCGTGGACATGAGGCTGGGCAATATCAAATTTGTCGATGGAAACAACGGCGAATCCCATTGGATTGGCAAACTTCGGATTCAAGTCATAGATGATGGCTCGGCCAATGTGCGCCCAATGGGCTCCGACGACCGGCTTTGAATCATGATAGCTCCCCACAGACATTTCCTTGTTTGGAGTGAATCCATCTGGAATATTCTCGACCACAATGGCCATCTCCAGGGGCTCCTCATTAGGATTGAAGAAGCGGTATTCGAGCCTGGCGGGGATGAACACTGCTGTCCCTTCCTCAAGCTCAGCTTTTTTGCTGCCAGCCTCCACCCGGCCTTTTCCATCCATCACAAAGAAAAAGACCTGCTCCTTCTCATGCTTAGTGGCCTGGGTATTGCAGTGGGGCTGAAGAACACCTCTCTTGTAAGCCTTGATATATTTCAAGACTGCTCCTTTTTTTTGAGGATGCTGAGGGTCTCCTGGAAAGAGAATATCACGCTCGATGAG
Organism: uncultured Eubacteriales bacterium; assembly: GCA_964549955.1. Lineage (GTDB taxonomy): Bacteria > Acidobacteriota > Aminicenantia > Aminicenantales > Aminicenantaceae > CAZGMN01. The sequence goes on along the minus strand of CAZJXZ010000106.1, from coordinate 7,231 downwards.
GCCGCCATGGCTTTCATAGGGCAAAGAGTTTCGCCAATGGTTGATGTAAAGGTCAACTTTTGTATCAACCTCAGGATGGCGGAAGGTCGCAGGACCAGACTCGTTATAGGACGGCTCAGGTTCCTCTGAAAGATCTGGAAGAGGAGCTGCCAAAGATTTGCTGCTTGCCGCACTAGACGCGTTGTATGAGCCAATCATCAACTTCTCCTGAGCTTGGGGTATAATGTATAAAAAGCCCGCCAATCCAGCAATAATGCTGAAAGCTAGAGCAAGTCTTAAATGTTTTTTCATCGATTTTCTCCTTTGTCTCTATCAGAAGTTAGATTAAAAACCATGGTGCAATATTCATCAAGAAACCCGGTTTTCAAAAGCTCAAATCCAGCGTTGATCAATCCTGTCTTTAACTCAAAGGCATATTCGAATTGAATGCCGGAGAGCAACATGTGACCTGCATGTTTCAGAAGATAAACCAAATCAGTAATAAGGCCTAAGAGAATATCCCCATAAAGATTGGCCATAATGAGGTCGAGAGATTTTCTTTTCAGGCTGTAACTTGCGGCTCTTATTGTTCTCATCTCCCCTTGAAAAGGAAGTATCATCTTTTCAACTCCATTCAAGACGATATTGTTGGTCGTTGTTTTTATCGCATCAGGGTCTGGGTCAAGTGCTATCACCGAGCGAGCACCCATCTTCGCCGCAGCTATAGAGAGAATGCCTGTGCCGCAGCCAAGGTCTAAAACTTTCGAGTGAGGGAAAAGGAGAATGTTCTCCAGCTCCTCGAGGCAGCTTTGGGTGGTTTCGTGCTCTCCAGAGCCAAAGGCTTTTCCTGGCCCCAAAATAATCGGTATTCTCTCGCTCGAATCAACCGCTTCAGGCGAGCGCAAAACTATGAACCTCTTCCCTATCTTGACGCTCATCAAAGTCCTTAAAAAATTTTCTCTTTCTTAATTTGCCGTTTAGCAGCTAACATAACGCTTATCTTCGTCAGAAAAATTTGTTTTTTTATGTAACAAAACTTATTGCGTTTATATTAATCTATCTAAAAAGTTTCGTGCTTAAAAAGCATCGGACAAGAATGGTGATAATATATCAAGATATCAAAATTGGCTACTCGTAGGCTTCAAAAAAGGCTTCGAAAAGAGGGGGAAACGTTCCGAGCATTCCCAAGGCAATGAGAATGAGAGCGATGATGAAAATTTTTCTGAAATTGACCTCACGCTCTCTCCAGAGGAGATGAAAAGCAATCCAGGCAACGAGCCAGACGGCAACAGCTATGGTCGTCTGCCCGCTGAGCGGGCCAGTGGGAACATAGAACGAAAGGAGATTTCTAATTGCCTGACTTGAAGCCTTAAGGGTGGTAAGGACGCCAAGGGTAAAGCTTCCAATCCCAGCCGCAAGCATCGCTGCTGCGGCCGCGCCGTTTAATACTTCAGATTTGGCTTTGTTCATTTTTTCCTCTTTTAACGGACAGGAGCGATTCTAGTCACAAGAGCCCCTAAGATTCCGGAAATCGCAGCCGCAATAAAAGCTATGCTTAAGAAGACCAAGGTCGCTTTGAGAATATTTTTCTTATTAAACAACTGCTCTCGGTAGCGGATGATGATGAATGTTACTGCAGTGATCAAAATCGGTGCAAACCAGGCCAGATGCTCTTTCCACTCCAAGCCATAATCTTCCCAGAAGGCTAAACGCGGATTGGAAAGAAGATAGGCCATGGGATATTGGGAAAGGTCAGCGTTTGCTGGTGGTGATGCCCGATACCAAGGATAAGGGAGATAAGTCCCGGTGACAACCGTCAGCCAGGTAAGCGCAGTTATGATGACCATGCCGATAAGGAGAGTACGGAAATGCCTCGCCGCAGCAGCCTCGATCGAACCATATTGCTTCAAGCTCCACAGCCAGGCCACAACGCCTGAAAAAACGAGAAGCAAAAGACCTCCCAAAACCATGCCGTGAACGATGGTCAAGATTTCACGAAAAGTGAACCCCATGCTTTATCCTCCTCATTTATTTCAATACGAATATTCAAAGACCATATATATCATATCTGCCAAAAAACCGATGTCAAAAACCATATCCAGCTGATCAACCTCATCCAGAGTCGCAAAAGCGAATAATATAGAAGGCATGAAGAAAAAATCTGTATCCTGCTGATAGGAGTTTATTGATTTATCTTATTGTTATCTGAATCTAGTTAAGCGAAATGGGTTCAGGGACAAATCCGGGATCTGCTCACAAATAAGCTGAGAGATGAGCTTGCCGGTGATAGGAGCGAGGGTGATTCCTAACATGCCGTGGCCGGTGGCGACAATCATATTTTTGTAGCCAGGAATGAAGTCAATGATCGGCAATCCGTCAGGAGTGCAGGGTCGAAGACCGCACCAAGTTTTAACGATGCCCAGGTCTTCTATCTGCCGCAGATAGACTTTTGCTGCCTCGATAATGGCCTTCATACGACGAGGGTTTATACTAAAATCCATCCCGGTAAGCTCCAGAGTTCCTGCAAATCGCAAGACATCTTCCAAGGGGGTCACTGCAACCTTAGCCTCGCTGAGATAAAGGGGTCTCTCAGGACAAGTATCAGGCCTCTTTGCTGAAATGCTGTAGCCTTTGGCGGGTTGCACGGGCAATCTGAGGCCTAACTTTTTCACCAGTGCCGATGTCCAAGCTCCAGAGGTTAAGAGAAACTGCTTCGCCTTGAAATCCCCTCGGTTCGTTCGCACAGCAGTGATAGACCCACCAGATGTCTTGAACTCAAGGAGCTCTGTCTCGGTCTGAATGTTGACTCCCAGCTCCTCGAGGCGCTCTGCCAGCGCCTGGATAAAATTTGCTGGATCGAGGTGAGCATCGCCTGGAAAGAAGACACCGCCACAGATTTCAGGCCGAAGAGTTGGCTCCATCTCTAATGTTTCTTCGACGTTCAAAATCTCAAGCTCAATATCGGAAGAGTGCAGAATCTCTGCTTCTTTGAGGCTCTGTTTAAAGCCCTGCTCAGTCATGTAGACCATCAGCCAGCCTTTTTTCTGGTAATTGTATTCAAGGGATTCTTCCCTAATCAGACGATCGAAGAGCTCCAAGCTAGCGTAATTCAGGTCGCGTAACACACGGAGCCCTTCATGCATCCGCTTTAGAGCGGATGACTTTCGAAACTGCCACAACCAGGAAAAAAGAGCGGGGTCGAATCGCGGTTTAATGTAGAATGGGCTGGCAGGCTTCAACATCCATTTGAGCGCTTGGCTTAAAACGCCAGGCGCAGCCATGGGGATGCTGTGGCTGGCGACAATAAGGCCAGCGTTAGCTCCTGAACAGCCAGAGGCAATCTCCCCTTTCTCGACGATTGAAACTCGCAGCCCCTGTTTAGCTAAATAATATGCTGAACAAACGCCGATAGCGCCGCAGCCGATGATCAGAACATCTGCATCGTGATTCATCTCAGAAACTATAAATCTTAAATTAAAGTCCTGTCAAACATGACTGGACTACCGGGTAAAATCTTGCTCACCAGCTTCGGTTTGATAAACTTCTCATTAAGATACGACAGAAGGACCTTAAGAGAAAAGAAAAAGATGGAAATTTCTTGGCGTTTAATAAGATAATTTTTAATAATATAAGCAATGAGAATATTTTATCCCAAAACAATTACCATGGCTTTTATAAAAGAGAGTGTAGCCAGTCAAATTGAGGGAGAAATTCTGGATTATGAAATAATTTCTTCTGAAAGCATAAGAGAGCCTTATCAAATCAAGAACAAAGATTATGCTGATTACCTTAAAAGGGCTGAGGGTATTACGAAAGATATTGAGGAATTTATCAAGGGTTATTTACCAGCATTTTCTTCAGAAAGAAAAGATTTCATTCTCATTCGAAAGAAATTTGAATTTTTAGCCAAGCACGAAAACTTGTTGAAAATAAAAGTTAAAACAGACAAAGGGGAAAAGCTTCTTCAAATGAGGCTCGAACAGCCTTCTTTTGTCATAATTCCTTTGGTTCTATTCAAAAGCCGAGGTCAATCCCTTTATATCATCGACCATTATAATTCTAAGATTTCATATGTGATCGGTGATCCGGAAAATTCCAGAACAGACAGTTATTTGGTTGACAATGCCATGGAAGAGCTGTGGCACGTAGCCATCTATCCTCATCTTGTCGCAAAAGAGAACGAAGCGCTCAAAGAAGGGAAGGCTTTGGATGATAATAATTTTAAGAAAATGCTCGTTAAAGAGGGAGAAAGGCTGAGCAGGCTCTTCACCTTTGCCTCCATCGATGATTTCAGACTCAAGAAAAGATATGAATATATCAAACCTGAAAGAAACCCTGAAAAAAGAGAAAAGTTTCTTGTGGAAGAAATAAAAAAGATGGGATTAAAACAGGCTTTGAAAGAAGTCGGGAAATCCAAAGGAATTCTTGATTTTAGAAGGGAGACATAATTTAAGGTCTTATTTGATTTGATAATTTTTAAATTATTTTTCCAACCCAATCTTTTTTAGCAAATTAATGAACCTCGGTTCAGAGCGAATACCGTCAAACAATGGCTCGATTTTGAGATATTTCATCCAAATTTCATGCACATCGTATGCTTTTTCGAGACAATCCAATGCCTGATTATTTTCACCCAGAGCGGCAAAGATTTTTGCCATGTAGTAAAAAGACCCCTGATTTCGCTTCAAAAGCACTTTCAATTCTTCAATCGTCTTCATGGCTTCTGCTCTCTTACCCGACAAAGCATAGATATGTCCAAGAGTTGCCTTATACCTCCATAAGCCCCGAGAGAGATTTATCGCTTCTTGAATTTCTTTTATGGCTTCTTCATAGGCTCGCTTCTGTTCATAAGCCAGGCCAAGGTACCAACGTAGTTCTGCAAAATTAGGGTCCATTTCAAGCGTCTTAAGGTATTGTTCTATTGCTTCATCATAGCGGCGAGCATGGTACAGAATATTGCCGACATTTGCATTAATTATCAGCGAAAAAGGGTCGAGCTCTTGCGCCTTTTTAATCTCAATGATTGATTCTTCATGTCGCCCTAGATACATTAGAAGAAGAGCAAACCAATGGTGAGCAGTTCCATAATTTGGATTGAGCTCAATAGACCGTTTGAATTCCCTCTCTGCAGTCAACCAATCCCATTTATAATTCCAAAAAAAACTGGCAAGCGAGGTGTGCGCTTCTGAAAGCATATTATCAATCTCCAGCGCCTTTAATGCTGCCTCCTGTGCTTTAACGGCAGCTTCTTTTGCAGGAAAAGCGCTGTACAGGGGGAGAACAATATAAGAATCAGCCAGCCCAGCGTATAATAGAGCACAGTTAGGGTCTTTTTCGATAGACTGCTCGAAATACTTAATCGCCTTCAGAAGCCCCTCTTCTGTCCGCTTGTTCCAATAGAAACGTCCTCTTAAATAGTCCTGGTAGGCTTCAGGATTAACAGGGCGAGCTCTCGCCAAGCGAGCCTGAACCTCTGGCGTCACTGCGATTTTTATTTCCTTGGCAATTGTCTGGGCCATCTCTCCTTGAAGCGAAAGAACGTCGCGCAAATCTCGTTCATACCTCTGGCTCCAAAGATTCTTCTCTGTCTTAGCTTCGAATAAATTTGCCGTGATTCTCACACGCTGCTCGATAAGAAGTATCGAGCCCTCTAGGATTGCATTTACGTTCAACTCCCGGCCAATCTCTGGAAGCGGCTTTCTTGATCCCTTGTACTGCATCACTGACTGCCGAGAAATCACCCGCTGCAGCGCTTTGATCTGAGCCAGCTCGCCGATCAGGGCCTCTGTCATTCCATCAGCAAAATATTCCTGCTCAGGGTCGCCGGAAAGATTTTCGAGCGGAAGCACAGCTATTGAATCTATGGCTTTTCGACGGCCACTGATTAAATAAATTCCAGTCAAAACAAGCAAAATGAGAAAGACTGCGGCTCCTCCATAAATAAGAGCCTTTTTCAATTTGATGACTTCTATTTTTTCTTTTTTAATTCTTACCCTGGGAAATATCCTGTCTGTGGTCGGGATGACTTTTTCTATTCTGGACAGCTCAGTATATACTTCATCGGCACTCTGATACCTCTTTCCCTTATCCTTTTCCAGGCATTTAAGTATCAAGCGGCTGATATCCTCCGGAATCTGAACATTTGCTTTCCGAGGGTCTGGAGCTGGTTCTGTCTTGTGTTTCACGGCGATGCTTAAAGGCGTGTCTCCTTCAAAAGGGACTTTCCCTGTCAACATCTCATAAAGAATCACGCCCAAAGAATAGATATCAGAACGCTTTTCTACTTCTTTTCCCTCAACCTGTTCAGGGGACATATACTCCGGAGTTCCGATTATCATTCCGGCATCCGTTATTCCTTTTGCTTTAATCGAGCGGGCTATTCCGAAGTCCATGATTCGAACATTCCCCTCTTTATCAATCATGACGTTGGAGGGCTTTAAGTCTCTATGGACAACACCCAACCTGTGTGCCTCTATCAAGCCTTCACAGACTTGTTTGGCTATATTTATTGTTGTTGCCACGCTTAGCTGTTTGGACATCTTAATCATGCTCTTTAAATCTTCGCCTGGCACATATTCCATGGTGATGTAATGAGTTCCCTTCTCCTCGCCCAGGTCGAACATGCGGCAGACATTCCTGTGGGAAATCATCCGCGCCATCTTCAACTCATTGCTAAAGCGCTCTATCGTCTTCTTTTCAGCTGCTATCTCAGGCTTGATGAGCTTCAATGCTACCTCTGCCTTTATCTTCTTATCCTCTACCCTGTAGATTCTACCCATGCCTCCTTTTCCCAATTCTTCTATGACCTCATATCTTCCAGCAAAAGTACTGCCTCTCGATAACTCTTCTGTGGGGGTTTCAAGAGTCTCGGTGTGGGGAACAGAGATCCCCTCTATGGAAATAAGATTAGTCCCGCACTTGGAGCAAAAACTGCTATCAGCAGGATTTTCAAAATTGCATTTGGGGCAATTCATCGCCTCTTCCCCTCTTGGGATGCGTGGCAAAGGATAACAATTAATGATATAAGAGTCAAATAAAAATGCCTGGATAATTGTTGGCGGGAACTTCTCTCTAGTTTTGCTACAAAAGCTATCCTGCTCGAAAATTGGCTTTAACTATAAATTTTCAATATTAACAATGATTTCAAAAGTATTTACCTCCATTGACACCATAATGTTCTTGTGTCAAATATTCAGTGGTCACCAATAATGCAAGGCTGGATAATTCCTCCTCCAAAAGAACCTACAAAAAC
>CAZJXZ010000105.1:0-8797 GCA_964549955.1 uncultured Eubacteriales bacterium | reverse complement strand
TGATAACCGGCATGTTCTTCAAAAGATTCCTGATGATTTTCTGGGCTCTGGCAGGACTGTTGGCCATAGGGCTCTATGCCGGAAGACTTCACGACCCTGATTTAATCTGGGGATTCATGACAAAAGACCTGCTCTTTCCTGGAGGGGTTGGCTTGATGCTCGTCGGAATACTTGCCGCCAACATGTCCACCCAGAGTGCAAGCGCTGTTTCCTACTCTGCGCTCTTCATAAAAAACCTTTATCAACCGTTCAAAACGAACAAGTCTGAAACGCATTATTTGCTCATCGGCCGAATTGCCGTGGTCATCATGCTCTTGGCTGGAATAGGGATTGCCCTCTTCATCAACAATCTCTTGGTATTATTCCAGTACGCGATCTCCATCCCGGCCATCTTCGGAGCCTCCATCTGGCTGGGATTTGTCTGGCGAAGATTGACAAAATCAGCAGTCTTCATCCAGGTTGTCATCTGCTTAATTATTTACGCCATCATTCCCAACCTCTTTCAAACTCTTAGCTGGACAAAATATCATCAGTCCTATTTGCTGGAGACAAGAGCCAGAACAGTGACCATCACCACCAAGGCTCTGACCGAGGATGTCAAGGAAGGAAGGGCGGAGCGCGTCGGCCAGCCGATAAAGAAACAGCATATTGTCGAGCCTGCAGGTGTCTTCTTCGAAAAAGTTGCTCGAATCAATCCCTCTGACCCTGCTTCTGCCAAGATGGGGCTGGGGAGATTCCATGCTGAGATCTGGGTGTTGAGCTGGTTTGGAATCGATTTCTCTAAATTCTCAAAGTCGCAGTTGGTTGCTGTCCGCTTTTTATTCGATGCCGTTTTCCCCTTTCTTCTCCTCTTCCTTCTGTCTTTCATAACCAGACCTGTTCCCAAGCCCTACCTGGATAGGTTCTTTGCCAAGATGCACACCCCAGTCCAGAAAACAGAAGAAGAAGAGAGAGAGGCTCTTGAAGAATCTTATAGAAACCCTAGAAGATTCGAAAAAGAAAAGCTCTTCCCAGGCTCTAACTGGGAAATTCTCAAGCCGACAAGAATGGATTTCCTGGGCTTTGGCGGAAGCTGGCTGCTGGTAGGAGTGATTATTCTCTTGCTCTGGCTTATGGTTTCTATAAAATAACTTGTAAGAAATGCAAGGCTCAGCATAAATTTATTGGAATTAAGCTTTAAATAAAATTTTATATCATATCTTTGCTCTCGTTGTGCATGTAATGAACCAAGGCAAAGGAGGCAGTTTATGAGCAAAACAAAAAATATCCTGGGCTGGATAGCTGTAGGATTTAGTGTTGTCATCTCCTCTTTTTGGGCCTATTGGGGGATAGGCGAAGCTTTTCATGAAGGCTGGCACATGGGTGGGCTGTGGAAGAATATCGCCGGTGTATTCGCTTACCTCATCCCGATGTTCGTAACAATTGCAGTTTCGGTCTATGCCTTGATATCGCCGATAGGAGGAGGGTTGGTCTATTTCGCATTTGGGATTATCTTTAGTATTTTTGTTTTCGCCAACTGGAGTTCCAGTTGGACTAGCGTATGGACTGCTCTCACCTGGTTTCCGGTGACAGTTTTACTCATCATCATCGGTGTATTCTACTGGATTGCAAGGCCAAAGCCGAAGAAGTTTATCTATGGCCTGGCAATCGGGATTCCTCTGCTCATCGTAATCGGTTTTGGCATAGAGCCAGCCATTCGGGTCGCTGGCCGTGTCGATGACGGAATTCGAGACGCACGACTGGTTGAGGGAAATGAGGTACGCTTAGTCTGGGCGCCTGCAGGGCCAGGCTGGCCCAATCACAGCGTCAACTGGGAAAAAGCCAAACAAACCTGTCTTTATCTCTCTGAGGATGGCAAAATACTGCTGAAAACTCCACAAAACATCTGGCGTCTTCCCACTGTGGAAGAGGCAGTCAGGTCGATGGCCAGGCACGGACGCAACTGCGGCGGAGAATGGGATCCTAAAAAAGAGCGGGCAAAGTACAAAATCAAGCCTGACAAAGAATCGCCCCTCTGGGATACAACCTCTCAGATTATCTATTGGTGGACGGCGACCGAGAAGGATGAGAACACAGTCTACGTGATCATCTACAATGGAGTCGTTTACTCTGAGGCAAAAGACTTCCAGATAGGCAGCCGCTCCTTCCGCGCTGTCAAAGAGCCTCCTGTCAAATAAATTAACTTATGACTTAAATAGACGGGATTAAAGATAAAAAATTAGGACTAATACACAGCATTAGATGTTTTTACATTGTCATTGCGAATGAAACGAAGCAATCTCTTTTTCTTACGAGATTGCTTCGTCGCTCTGCTCCTCGCAATTACATTTTGCTTAATGCGTTTGTATTAATAAATGCACCTGCGGGCCTCGTCAGCATAAGCTCTAATCAACTCGAGATCAGCGTCAAAGAAATGGTCTGAGGGAGATAGAATATATCCGCCTCCCTCCCCTGCCTCCTCGAAGCATCTGCGGACTTCTTTTCTTGTCTCTTCTGGCTTGCAGCCTTTGAAAAAATGAAACTGGTCAAACCCACCGATCATGCACACCCGGTGCCCGATTCTCTTCTTTGCTTCTTTAAGGTTAGTATCTCCGCCCATGGCCAGCGGAGTAAAGGTTTCCATTGCGTCCGGTTCCATGTCGGCAACTCTCTCTAAAAAAGGCATCATCCCGCCGCAGGTGTGATAAACGACCCTCTGCCCTGCTTTGTGAGCTGCTGCAATCAATTCTGAGTCATAGGGAGCGACGAATTCATCGAATATTTTTGGGGAGATGACTGTGGAGGAAGCATCGCCGCCGCCAAGGTCGATGAGGTCAAACTCTGCGCCTTCTGTGGAGGAAACAAAGATTTTTTTCCTCTCCATTAAAATCTTCAAGAATTTATGCACCCAACTCGGGTCGTAAAAAGTCTCCATGATCAGCTTCTCGATACCGTAGAAAACAGCTGCATCCTGCCAGCAGCCTGGCTGGCCGTAGACATCAAAGCCAGGGATGGAGCCGCGGACCAATCCCCTTTCGCCGAAGGAGCGAGCCTGGCGATTGACTTCTTCAACATCGCAGAGAGGAATCGGGGCAAACTCGCCTAAGATATCTATATCTGATTTTTCTTTGATCATTCGCTCTGTGACCCAGCTCGTGTGCTCATCGCTCTGCAAAATCATGGATAATGTTTTTCTGGGAGTCTCAAAAAAGTATTTGACTGTTTTGTACCTTGGGTTGGAGATGTTCTCAGTCTTAATCCGCCAATTATCAGAACAGATGCGAAGAGCCTGTAAAAACTCCAGTTCCTTATGTTCGGGATCAAAATAATGGCCCTGCGAAGTATCGGGCTTATGGGCGATGACCCAAATAATCGGGTCCAGGCCGAAATAATCAAAAAACTCCTGATAAGAAATCCCGTTCATGTATTTCTTAAGGAAATAGGGCATAACATGATGAGTGGTCACAGGAAGATGGTCAGGAGCTTCTCTCTTTAAGGCTTTCAAAAATCGCTGTTTTGAGGTCATGACTTTACAAGAAGCGTCTCTAAATTAGGAAGGGAATTAATTTTTGAGAATGGTTCTCGAATCACTTATCCTTATCTTCTACTCATATATGTAATTTAGGGCGTATTTTCTGACGACCAGCCCATTCTCAGACCTTGAATAGAGATTGTTCTTGCTGTCGATGTGGATGGTGTGAGAAGCTTCAGGTAAGGTGAAGGTCAAGAGGTACTGGCCGTCGCCTCTCAAGACGTAAACATCACGATTCCTGTTCTCGGATAAATCACCGCCGAGGACAAACAGGTTCCCGAACTTGTCCAGGGCGATTGCCCTGTAGACAGTTTCTAGAGGATATTCACTCAAAGTAACCTTTGTTCCTTTGATTTTTTTTGTCCTTACCTCTCTATTGTCCAATAAGCTCGTTGTCCAGAGCAGGTTCCCATTTCTGTCTATTTTTTCAATCTTATCCTTCCAGCAATAGGCGATGAGAAAATTATTGCTCCTATCAACCTTGAAATTAATCATATTCATCATGGTGAAACTTTTTGAGGTTTCATAGATAATCTTTTCCTTCTCCTTTCCCGCAGAATCATAAACATAGATACAGAAATTAAAATTCCTTTCCTCAGCCTCAGGCCTGTCTCGCACCAGAGTCGAAACGGCAATTTGATTATCTGCAGTGAAATTTAAATCGGTCACCGTGAAGCGCATGGGAATCTTAGATTTGAGCTTCAGGTCTTTATCAAAAACGCTTATGCCTGGCTTGTAGCTTTCTGTGACATAGAGCTTATCATTGAAATATTTTATAAGGCCTGGCTCGTTAAACTCCTCTGCACCTAGGCCACTGCTTCCTGCGCTGCCCACGAGCTGTCCAATTTTATTGAACTTTTTTATCGACTCTCCTTTAAGGTCAGTTAGATAAATATTCTCTTCAGCGTCAACAGTCATCCCAACTTTCTGGTATACTACCTCACCTTTGATGTCAGCGATGACCAGGACCTCATCCAAGGTTATTCTCATCAGCTGCTGTTGAGCGGGCAAAAGAGCCAATAAAGAGAAAGATAAAATCGCCGCTGAGATTAGCTTTGAAGATTTCATCCTTTACACCTCAACATCCTTCTCGCTCATCAGGCGATTTGGCCAAGCGTCCAGAGAATGAGCGAGAGAAGCAGAGCGACGCCGTAGGCCCACTTGACATGACGCAGAGCAAAACTCTCGCTGTAGGAGCCAATCCTTTGGCCAAGGGGAAAAAATAAAAAACAGGGAATGGCTGTCAAGCTTCCGTTAATAAAAATGTGGTCAAGGACCTTTGACAAGCCTCCTTCGGTCCAGTATTGATAGCGGATGATATAGGTTGCGAAAATGGCAAAAAAGGCATGGCCTCCGTAAACGCCGGCCATAAAAGCTGCGATAGTTCGAAAAGAGAATCGGCGCTCATTCTTTGGAAGCAGTGAAAAAGCAAGGTCAAAAGCGAGGGCAAACAAGAGAATGCCCAAAAGATGGCAAAAAAACGGGGCCGCGTTCGTCAATTTATATGCAGCGGCAACGATGCCGACTGCGGTCGAAGAGCCAGGCTTGTTGAGAACGCCTCTGGCTGCAGCCAGGATAAAGACCGCCCAAATTGAAAGATAGACAGAGGCGCGGGGAACATTTGCATTATAGAGAGCTCCTCCGACAAAGACCTCGCTCACTCCCCAAAGAGAGCCGAAGAGCAACAGCCAGGGCAGCTCTCTGATTCTTATCATTTTTGCTCTTTTCAGAACTAACATTTAGCCTCCATCATAAAACAAATCAATCATAAATTTAAAGAAAATTATTCGATAAAAATTTTATAATTACCTAGCGCAAATTTGATATTGCACATAACAAATTGCATTTCCTTTACATTAATTCCAATTAGCAGATGGAAGCATCCACTAGTACATAGTATGAAAAGGATCAGGTAGGGTGTTAAGAAGACCGTATGGATGGCCGGGCTTTTCACCATGGAAAAAACATGCTTACTTATCAGCTTCTTGTTTTGGAATTGATGATTTAGTATGCTTACACTGTTTTAAAAGAGCTCGAAGAAGATGAATCGCGCTGCTAATTATGGCTATCACGGCAGGATTCTGGAGGTCGACCTTTCTAAATGTTACGTTCAAATTAGAACTCTTGACCCTATAATGGTTGAAAACTATCTGGGCGGAAGAGGGCTGGCAACCCGAATCTTTTATGATGAAATCGACCCTGGATGCGAGCCTCTCTCTGAGGATAATATCATCGTCATCGCCACTTCTCCCCTTATCGGAACTCGGGCGCCGACTGCCTGCCGCGGGCACATGGTCTTCAAATCTCCTCTCACGGGAATGATCGCAACTTCAAACTGCGGCGGCTCATGGGCAAATTTCTTCAAGTCCACGGGCTACGATGTCCTCTTGATCAAAGGCAAGGCTTCAGAGCCGACTATGATCGATATCACACCAGAAGAAGTTAAAATTGAAGCGGCAAACCATCTCTGGGGGCTGGATGTTCATCAGACAACCGAAAAATTGAGCACAGAGAGTAGACCTGGCAGCCGCCCTCGAATCCTCTGCATCGGTCCTGCCGGCGAGAATCAGGTCTTGATTTCATCAGTCATGAATGAAAACAGGGCTTTCGGCCGCTCAGGCTCAGGTGCAGTCTTCGCCAGTAAGAATCTCAAAGCAATCAGAGTCTTTGGCAAAGAGAAGATTCAAATCAAGGACGCTGAAAGGTTTCAATCCGGTCTGGAGCAGGCTCTCTATCTGATGAAGGCAGCCCCTATTACCAAGCGCCTCCTGCGCGAGCTCGGAACTTCTGGTTTGCTCAAGCTGATTGATATCATGGATATGCTTCCCCACCGCAATTTCCAGGACAACGTCCATCGCCCTGAAGACCTGGATAAAGCCTGTGGAGAGACCTTGCGCAAAAAAATCCTGGAGCGGGCTGCTGGTTGCTTTGGATGTCCAATCGCCTGCGCCCGCCTAACCCGTGTTGCTGATAAGAAAGGCGAGGGACCCGAATACGAAACCATTGTTATGACAGGCCTGGATTGTGACCTTTACGACCTTGAGGCCATCGCCCAGGCTAACTACCGCTTGAACGAGCTTGGAATCGACACCATCAGCTTTGGCGGTACTCTGGCCTGTGCCATGGAGCTCTTCGAAAAAGGATATATCAACAAAGCAGATACGAACGGAGTTGACCTTCGCTTTAGAAATGCCGCTGCTCTCAAGGAAATGGTTGAGGCCGCGGCTTTTCGCCAAGGCATCGGCGATAAGCTGGCTGAAGGCTCTTTTCGTCTTGCAAGTTTTTACAAGCATCTTGAGTACTCGATGACAGTCAAGAAGCTCGAGATTCCTGCCTATGATCCCCGTGCCTCCTTTACTCAGGCATTAGGCTATATGACATCGCCAACAGGAGCCTGCCACCTTCGGGGCGGATATGCGGTCTCGCTTGCCTTTTTCGGCGGGACAAAAGAAATCCCCCGCTTCAGCCTGCTTCAATCTCCCATCGCCATCAAGAACATGCAAAACCTCGGTATCCTTCAGGACAGCTTGGGCATCTGCCGTTTCACAGGCTTCGCTTTTTCCACAGACCCTTGGTCAAGGATGGTGAGCGCGGCAACAGGGATGGATTTTTCAACAACAAGGCTCGAGGAGATAGCCAACAGGATTGCTATTCTGGAAAGGCTTTTCAACTTAGAAGCAGGCTTAAATCCTGACGATGACACTCTGCCCGAACGCTTTTCAACCGAGCCAATTCTCGTTAAGGGAAAAGAAAGGCTTATCCCAAGGGAGGCAATGGAAAGAATGAGGAGCGATTATTACCAGGTGCGGCGCTGGGATAAAAAAGGAAGGCCGACCAAGAGCCTTCTCAAGGCACTGGAAATAGAGGAAAGAAAAAAATGAGCGGAGAAAAATGGAAGGCAAGCGAAGAGCTGATACGCATGTTTCAGGCGATTGGCAGAGCCTCGCTGCTCCTGGACCTCCAAGACAGCCACAGCGGAAACATAGCTATGCTCTGGAAGGATGAAGAAGGCCAAGAGAAAATCGTCATCACCTCGACAGGCTCTCAGAAAGGCGATCTTGAGCCGGACCAGATTTGCTTTCTCTCCACCTCTGAGACGGATTATGGCTATTACAAAGCCTCATCAGAAACAGATATTCACGCCAGGATTCTGGCCATAGAAGGTGTCAGGGCTTCGATGCATGTTCATAGCAAAGACCTGACCATCGCCACTCTCGATGATGAAGAAAAGCCAAATCAGCCAGCTCCATTTGTGCCTATAGATTCCCTTGGATTTTATCATCTTGGAGGTCGTATCCCTGTCGACTGGTTTGAAGTGCCGAGCGGCTCTCCTGAGATGACGAAGACTATTCCTGAAAGGCTTGCCCGCTATCCGGCAACTGCGATTCAGGGACATGGTGTGTTCAGCAGAGGCCGCAGCCTCAAGGAGGCATTTTTCCTGGCTTGCATTGCCAACAATTCTGGATACATTGTCCGCCTGGCACAAAAACTTGATGTCGATGTTGATGGATTAAGGAAAAAGATTCAGTCTGACCCGGATTCTCATTTTTCCTTTTTTCCAGCCGAATACACGATTGAGAATGATAAAGCCTGCGACTTTCCTCACGAGGAGGAGATAGTCAGAGAGTTTCACAAGACAGGTGCCAGAATCTTCGAGTCTCGCCTCTCCCCTTTTCATACAGGAAGCCTGTCAGTGCGCGGGGTGACGACCATCCTCTATGCGCCAAAAGCATCGATGTCTCGGGAATTTGGCGGTCCTCTCCTCGAATATTCTTTATCCCCGGAAAAATCTGATTCTCCGGAATTGGCCATTCATAAAAAAATATATGCTGAGAGTAACTTTCAGACCATCATCCATTGCTATGTTCCTGAAGCCGAATCCATCTCGCACTTCATCAATCCAGGTGAGAGCGAGCCGTCCAACCGTATCGTGCCCATAGATGCCGAGGGAAGCTTTCTCTATTTAGTGATTCCGATCCTGCCGCCTAAATTTGATTTTAAAGAATTTCTCAGGCTTCTCCATGATTACAAGGTGGTGATTGTCAGGGGAGGTGGAGTCTGGGGGGTAGGAACTCAATCGCTTTCCGAAGTTCTCCATCATCCCTCATCCGTGCGAGAGATTTGCCTTTATCGGATCGGCGCTCTGGAGAGAGGGCTCAACCTTAAAAAAATGGAGCCAAAAAAAGCGAAAAGATGGTAAAGAAAGGCTCAGGCCGTGTGGTTCAAAACACGCAAGCTTTGCCCCAGCGAGGCAAAGCTTGCTCGGTTTCAGGCTTCGCTCTCCTC
>CAZJXZ010000104.1:0-8825 GCA_964549955.1 uncultured Eubacteriales bacterium | reverse complement strand
CGCTCCGCAATCTAAAGCCTGAGTGCTCAGGCAGGGTGTGGAGCACGAAGCAGCTTGACATTGGTTCGTTTTGGGCTTATTTTATTGAAAAATAAGCTAATATTGTTGAAAGTGTCGGCTTAGTATAAATTTCTCTTAAAGCTTATGCACTGTCCCCGGGGAGGTTGGTACCTCATGGTTGAAGATAAAATTAAAAACAAAGCAAAGTCCTTGATAATGCTTATCTTCATCTTTTTGTTGGTGAAATCAGCCTACCCAGAAGAAAAGAAATCTTTTAAGCCAAAATTCAGCCTTAAGCTTACAAGCGGATGGGGCTCCGCCTTTCCCATTGGGGATGTCAATACTTGCCTCGAGTCATTTAATAACAATAGCGTTTTTATGGATTATAGAAAATATAAGCCCGACCAGTTAGTCGGGGAAATCAAAACACTCGATGGCAAAACCTCTCATTGGGAGGCGGAATTAGGGTTTAATCTCACACCGAGGATTGGTTTTGGGATTGCCACAGCAGGCTCTTTCCATACCCGCAATGAAAGTTCTCTCACCTATACGTTTGTTGGAGCTATCGGCCCTCAAATAACGACATGGACGTTCAAGCCGGAAATCAAGGTTTCAAATCCAGTGAGATTAAGCATATATTACACGATATTTTCACACCCAAAGATCAATTTTTCGGTCGGCGGAGGATTTGGCTTTTACTCAGGGAAAGCCGCGCAAACTCTAGAACTTTATCTTATTCCTCCGATTGGAATTCCGGAATTGGATACTTGGCAATGGGCTGCAGAGCGAAATTTCTCAATTGGATTTCATGGTAATGTTGTTTTGGAATACTACTTCACCCGGAGACTTGCTTTGATCGCAGAATTCCAACAGACATACGTTAAAATAAGGGGCCTTAAAGGGACATTGAAGTCAAATAGCAGTTTTGGCTTTTATCTTGAAGAAAGCGGAACTCTCTATTATTATAGACAATTGGACCCTTTAATTATAGAAGAGGCTATATATGCGCACCTTACGATCTGGCCCAAACCTCCAGAAGGCAGCATTTATGAAATACATGATGTAAGAAAAGCAGTTTTAGATTTAAGCGGATATTCACTAAGAATGGGAATTAGAATAAGACTCTTCTAGAAAAGGGCTGCGGCGGCCTTTCGCCTCTATTATCTCATCTAATCATCGTGAGGAAGTATAGATAAGACATCAAAAGAGGAGTTGTTCGACCTCATAGACCTTGCAGATCATCTCGGCCCTACCCCTGGAAAGGATATGACGGAGCTTGTCCTCAACAATCCGGATAGTGGAAGCCACAAGGATCGCCTTCTTAATCTTTTCCCGATGAACGTTAGCATAAAGACCGGAGGAACGAATGGTCACCTGGCCCTTGTCTGTGATATAGGAGGTCACCCGGGCGATGATCGTCGGCACTGAAACCTTGATACCTATTTTCAGCGGCAGTTCCTTAATGGCATAGTAGTTGTAGCCGGAAATCGGCAACATCCGCTCTTCGATGAGCACCTTATCTAACCGCAGCCCCTTCTTCATAGAATGCTAAATCCTGCAGGGCGCGCTCCTTTGATAGACGATGGAAAACGCCTCAGGATTTTGGCGATAAAGCCCGAGAAGAGCAAAGAAGCGGGTTTCCTCGATATCCCAGAGCCTCTTCAATAGCCTCACGATTGAGAAGGCCCTGACAATATCCTCGGAAAAGATTCTGAATTTGCTCAACAGTAAATCGTCTGTAAACCTGTTTCCTACATTCTTCCTTTGAAAGAGGGAATGCACTTGCAGGTGTTCACTTTTCAAGTTTAAACATTCCACTTTTCAACTTTAAATAACAAATAACAGCCTTTCCTTGACATCCCTCTCACCTTGATTTACCATCCTTCATCTTGGAAAGTTAAGAAATCAGCCTTAAAAATTCTGAAATTCACAGCGATGGCAAAAACAATTTCCTTTCCGCAAAACATGTAAAAACCATGGCGAAAAAAGATAAACGCATAGACGCATACATTGCCAAGTCAGCTGACTTTGCCAAACCAATTCTGAACCACCTGCGCCAACTGGTTCACAAAGCGTGTCCTGACGTAGAAGAAACCATGAGATGGAGTTTCCCTCACTTTGATTACAAGGGAACGATGATGTGCTCGATGGCGGCCTTCAAGGCGCATTGCGCATTTGGTTTCTGGAAAGCCAAGCTGATGCAGGATTATGACAAAAAGATGCAGAAAGCTGGCGAAACTGCCATGGGACATTTCGGGCGAATCACAAAACTTTCAGATTTGCCGAGTGACAGCACCATGCTCAACTACATCAAAGAAGCCGCAAGGCTGAATGACGAAGGCCTTAAACTTCCTGCAAAACTTAAAAAAGAGAAGAAAGAATTAAAAGTCCCTTCTTACTTTTTAAATGCCGTGAAGAAAAATAAAAAAGCACTGCAAACTTTTGAAAGCTTCAGCTATAGCAAAAAAAAAGACTATGTGGATTGGGTAACCGAGGCCAAGACTGATGAAACCCACAAATCACGTCTTGAAACTTCTGTTGAATGGATGGCACAAGGCAAGGTCAGGAACTGGAAGTATATTAAGAAGTAGAGATGTGTCGTTAGCTCATGGAGGCTGACGACAGAAATTCTTTTATGGCCTGTGGGAACGGCCGACAGCACTCAAAAAGCATTACAACTGGCGAAGCATCGGCAAAATACTTAAACTAGCATTGCGAAAATGCTATCAGTGCCTTGCATTATTTCGATTTAATCGGTATAAGAATTCATGATGGGTTTTCTTCCTGGAACAAACTTCAAATGTTGTTCCTTAACTCGTTACATAAACAGGAATAACCTAATTATATTGATAAAAATGAAAAGGTTTGCTAAAAAATTTCTTAAAAAGGAGGAAAAAATATGAAAGCAAATTTTGGTTTTTGGGCATTATTTTTAATACTCATGCTCTTGGTGATAACAAGCTCTCAAGGCTTAGCCCAGCAGCTCACGCCTGAGGTTTACAAGGCGCTCCGCTACCGCCACATCGGGCCTCCTGGAAATCGAACAGCGGCTGTGGTCAGCGTGCCCGGCGACCCGCTCGTCTATTATATCGGAGCCTCCTCAGGCGGGATCTGGAAATCCAGCGACGGCGGTGAAAACTGGGGGCCTGTTTTCGACGGCCAGCCGGCGCAGTCGATCGGCGCCCTGGCCATAGCCCCCTCTGACCCCAACGTGATCTGGGCAGGCACAGGAGAAGCTTTTGTCCGAAGCAACATATCCATCGGAAACGGAGTCTACAAGTCCACAGATGCCGGCAAGACCTGGAAGC
The DNA here is from genome assembly GCA_964549955.1 of uncultured Eubacteriales bacterium. Lineage (GTDB taxonomy): Bacteria > Acidobacteriota > Aminicenantia > Aminicenantales > Aminicenantaceae > CAZGMN01. Next base: position 5,517 of record CAZJXZ010000104.1, on the reverse strand, counting down.
ACATGGGCCTGGATAAGACAGGCCGCATCGGACGCGTGGCCATCGACTCCTCCAATCCAGATATCGTCTTCGTCGCTGCCATGGGGCACTGCTACGGACCTCAGAAGGAGCGCGGCGTATTTCGCACTAGAGACGGAGGCAAGACCTGGGAGCAGGTGCTCTTTGTCGATGAGAACACTGGCTGCTCCGAGATCGCCATGGACCCCAACAACTCCCGAATCCTGTTTGCAGGGATGTGGCCTCTCATCATCCGCACCTGGGGCCGGGAAAGCGGTGGCCCGAACGGCGGAATCTGGAAATCCTCTGACGGCGGCGACAGCTGGAGACGCCTCACCGGAAAAGGATTGCCAGAGCCGCCAATTGGCAAAGTCGGCCTTGCCGTGGCTCCGAGCAATTCTAACATCGTCTATGCCCTGATCGAAACCGGAAGTCCTAACCGCGGAGTCCTGTGGAGGTCAAGCGACGGCGGCGAGACCTGGACGCTCGCAAGCTACAACCGCCTGCTCAACGAGCGGCCGCATTATTCCTCACGACTCATGGTCAACCCGGCCGACGAAAACGAAGTCTATTTCGCTGCCAACAGCATGAGCCGCACCTTTGACGGCGGCTACACTACTGAAGTCGTGCCCTGGAGCGGCGACTGCCACGACATGTGGGCTGACCCCAAGAATCCTGAGCGGATGATGATCAGTGACGACGGAGGCGCCATCATCACTTTGAACCGGGGAAAGACCTGGAAACGCATCATACTGCCCATCGCCCAGATGTACCATGTGGCTGTGGACAATCAGATTCCTTACTATGTCTACGGCGGCCGCCAGGACGGCAGCGCTTACAAGGGTCCCAGCACTGGAGGAGACGGCGGCAGGGGCTTTTCACCGACTCGCACTCAATGGGAGGCTACGGCCGGCGGCGAATGCGGATATGTTGTCCCAGACCCGGTTGACTCAAACATCGTTTGGGGAGGAAGCTACAACGCCGACCTCCAGCGGGCAGACTACAGGACAGGGCACATCAACACTGTGCACGTCTGGCCTGAATCCATCTACGGCTCTCATGCGGCTGTCGCCAAATACAGGTTCAACTGGACATTCCCCATCCATATCTCTTCGCACGACCACAACAAAGTTTATGTGGGGAGCCAGTATGTGCACATGACCACTGACGCAGGCCGAAGCTGGGTCATCATCAGCCCTGACCTGACAACCAACGACCCGACAAAGATGGGACCGTCCGGAGGCCTGACGCTGGATAATCTGGCTGTCGAATACGGCTGCGTGGTTTTTACCATTGCCGAATCACCTCTCGAACGAGGATGCATCTGGGCTGGAACGAATGATGGTCTTGTTCATGTCACTAGGGATGGAGGAAAGACCTGGGCCAATGTCACAGCCAGCATTCCCAACCTTCCGCCCTGGGGAACGGTGAGCAATGTCGAGCCTTCCCGGTATGGGGCAGGAACGGTGTATATAACAGTCGACTTCCACCAGATGAACAACCGAGACCCCTTTGTCTACAAGACCACAGACTACGGCAAGACCTGGAAATCAATCAGCTCGGACATCCCGAGAAGCGTCTTCAGCTACTGCCACTGGGTTGACGAAGACCCGGTCAGAAAGGGAATGCTTTACCTGGGTACAGAGAACGCCATCTACATCTCTTTCAACGACGGCAAGAACTGGCTGCCTCTCCAGAACAACCTTCCACAGGCGCCAGTGCATCACATGGTTGTTCAAAATCATTTCAACGACCTCGTGGTTGGAACCTATGGCCGGGGATTCTGGATCATGGATGACATCACTCCCCTGCAGCAGCTGACCGATGATGTGCTTAAAGCAGAGGTCCATCTATTCAAGCCACGCCACGCCTACCGCCTGCACAGCATCGCCGGCGGGCCGAGTGCCATGCCCCGGGCCTATATCAATTATTATTTAAAGGATACCCCGCAGGGAAATGTGACCATCACCATCCTCGACGAGAAAGGAAACCTAGTCAACACTCTCAACGGTACAAAGCAACCTGGAATCAACAGGGTGGCCTGGGACCTGCGCCACAACGGAGCCAGGCAGGCCAAGCTCCGGACCAAGCCTCCAGGAAATCCTCATGTGGTCGAGGAGAAGAGATTCCATCTTCTCTGGGAGAGGGAGGGCTGGTATCCCATCCTGAGCTGGGGTTCATACGGCGGTTTCCGCGGCTTTCTCGCTGCGCCAGGAAATTACACCGTAAAATTGAAAGTCGGCGACAAGGAATTTACTCAGACGCTCGAGGTGAAGAAAGACCCGCATTCTGCCGGAACAGTGGAAGACATCAAGGAACAGGTCGAGATGCAGATCGGAATCCGTGATGATCTGAACATTGTCTCGGATATGATCAACCAGATCGAGTGGATGCGCAAGCAGCTCTACGATATCAACGACCTGCTGAAAGCCGAAGGCAAATCCGCTGATACAGGCGCGCTGACGGCCATCAATGAATTCGATAAAAAGCTCCGTTCGGTCGAGGACGAGCTCTTCCAGCCTATCCTCGCTGAAGGAGATTCCAAGTCCTTCCGGAATCCGCAAAAGCTTTACGGCAAGCTCTCTGTGCTGGCAGGTGATGTGGCCAACAGCGTGGATTTCGCTCCCAACAAGCAGCAGCGCGAGGTGCATGCTGTGTTGAAGGAGCGCCTAGCGAAAGAGAAATCGCGCTTTGAGGAATTGACTAAGACCGACCTTCCTGTATTCAATGAACTCCTGAAGAAAAAAAATATCTTCGGCATCATTTTCCCCAAGCTCGAATAAACAAAAATTAACAATTAGTGATGAATTCTTATTTAGAATCCTGAGTCTTTGTTCTGCTCAAGTTTTTTGCAGTTGTCAGAATGGCCATTATGCCTGCCGGCTCTCAGCTTAAAATAAAAGACAGATTCTTCTATTCTGATAGATGACTTTGATATCGCATGTCACCTCGGAGGATGACCGACTCGTTCTTTCTTCGGCTACGAATTTCAAGATGTATTCCCCCGGCGGAAGTACGGAAATCTCAATATTTATGAAGCTCATCATCAAATCTTTTTCCTCTCTCTCGGCAAGAATTGAAAGAGAGAGAGGAACGCTTTGCCCTGACGACTTTTCCACAAGATAGGCAGAAATCTCAACTTCAGGAATCAGGACGTCAACAGTGGTATAGCCGACGATGGCCTGAATATCGGAATCTCCTGACAAGATATCATCCAAATAAGGTGAACATTGGTCGGGATTGAAGTGAAAATAATCGGCTAAAGAAAGAAACTCGACTTTTCCGTCTTTCTTTTTGGGCAAGGATCCTCCCAGATAAAAAGCGCCTTTCTCAGAAGAAAGGAGAAGAGGCGTAAAAAGTTGAATCCCTCTTTCCGGTCGCTCCGCAATTACGAAAGCAGAGGTGGCAACAGCTCCCCTGCCTGTTTCTAAATTTCTGATGACCACACGTCCCTGGTATGTTCCTGGACGTAAAGAAAAATACGAATAATAATAGACATGTTTATTGACCAATTTGGATAAATCTTTTTCTGCTCTGCGGAACTCGATGTTATCTCCCCTGGCGTCAAAAATAAGGCTGACGATTTCGACTTTTCCTTTCGAGCCCTCCTGAATTTCTTCCACTGGTATTTTTGAAATCAGGCAAAGATTGGCGCCCTTTTCTGCGGAAGATGACAATGCTTCTAAAGGAAAGAGAACCGGCGTCTGGAAGAGAGGATTCTCGCTCAAAGCCAGGTCGAGGAGATGAAGCATCTTTTCCAGCTCAGTGTAGTCAGCGAAAGGCTTTGAGCTGAAATATCCCTTCTGGGCACGGACTTCACATCCAGGCCGCCTGACATTAACTTTTACTGTGTGGTACTTCCCATCCCATCTCTCATCGATATAGTAACCGACGACATAATAACATCCGGTTAAATTCTGGATATTTTCGATGTGTTCTTGGTAATTGTCGATGTTGCCGAAGTATTTTCCGCCCGTGGAACTCGTCACCTTTTGCAGAGTAAAAGATCCCGTCATCCGCAAATCCTTGTTGACAGTGGCAGCCAGCTCTTCAGTGTTAAGGGCATAGACGGCGCAATTCGAAGCGCTCAGCTCCTTGAGCATCTCTTCATACTTGAGGCGTAATCTCGATTCTCCCCAGCTTCCAGACTTCAAATCCCCGTATGGCGATTGTATGGGGTAGACAAGCGAATAGGGAACACCGGAGGAAAAAAGAAGTATCGATTTATAGCCAGGAATATATCTTAGGGCTTTGGCCAGGTCGGTCATTTTCTGGGCAAAATTCAAGACCTGGAACTCGCTCGCTTTTCTGTCTTGGGATAAAAAATAAGAGTCATCTTCTTTTTGGAACACGCCTCCGGCACGGCTGGCATCTCTCGGATTTTCATCTGTAACGGCCCGCCAGTACTCTGCCTCAAAATCTTCTGCTCTGCCCGCAATATCCCCTATGCCGAATTTTTTCACGACTTCCCGCACCTTCTGATGGTCGGTGGTCAGATACTCGTGGAGAGTTAGACTCTTGATGGCTGAGTAAGAGAGCACCCCAACCTCATCCGCTGGCTGAAGCTGGGTATCTATAAAATGCAGGGCAGCCTCTCTGGCTTTGAGAATACCTCTGGCGTTGTTATAGGCAAAATCAAAGAAAAGAAAAAACCTGCGGCTTATCAATTCTCGGGGAGCAGGGAGAGGAGTTTCTTTGGCAATCTCGATTTGAGCTTCTTCTTTTGGAGAAGGGAGGGAAAGGACGTGTTTTTCAAACTCGGTAATCATCTGCTGCTTGCCGTTGTCTAAAAGGATAAAATCCTCCTTTTCTAAATCCAGGACAGGGTTTCCCTTTTTGTCTGTGACATAGACCTGAATCAGCTTTAAAGTTACCTCGACTTCGTGGCGGAGCGGTGTCTTTTCTTTTTGGACTTGAATAGCTGCGTATATTCTTAGGAGTAGGAGCTGCGATAAAAAGAATGTAACTGTTATAATAAGGACTAGGTTTCTTTTAATCTTATTTCCTCTCATTTGGCTAATCTTCCTTCACTATCAAGGACAATAAGCGAAGAGCAAGGCGCTTTGCTCAAGAATCGCATAGCCATTCGAAATTATTCAAGCTCATAGCTCCCAAATACTGATGTAGGATTTTACTTTTCGGGATTAATTAGATAAGATCGCCGCTCTTTGAGCTCAAAAATCAATCTGCTGAACATAAGAAAAATATAAGCCGAATGATGACCTGTGTCAAGGAAGCTATTGACAAGGGCAAAGCCTGGCAATATATTCGCCTGAGATATTGCGAGTAATGAAGGAAGACTTATATTTTCTGCTTATAAGGAGTCATTTTCAATGAATCTTAAGGCGTTTGAGAAGGTGAAGAATCAAATCGGCTATTGCGGAATTTGGTGCGGCAGCTGCGTTGTCGGCAACGGATTATTAAGAGAGTTGACAAAAAGGTATGAGGAAATCATCAAAGGGTATGGCTTGAAGAAGTGGGCTCCTAAAGACTTCGACTTCGAGGAATTTGAGAAGGGAC
>CAZJXZ010000103.1:0-8829 GCA_964549955.1 uncultured Eubacteriales bacterium | reverse complement strand
TTGTGGCTGTGCCTGTTTCCAACGGGACGACACTGGCCGGAATCTACAAGGGCTTTCTGAGCCTCTACCGCCGCGGTAAGACTTCAAGGATTCCGCGCATCATTGCCGGCTCCTCGTTCGGCAAGAACCCGATCGTCCATTCCTATTTGAAAAACACTCTCATCTGCAATGACCTCAGGCCAGAGCAGATTCATGAGACTCCGGTCAACGAGCCTTTGATCAACTGGCAGTCGATAGACGGCGACTATGCTCTTCAGGCCATTCGCCTCACAAGAGGCTGGGCAGCCTACGCCAGCGATAAGAGCATGACTTCTTATTCGCGAATGATCCGCGAGCTTGAAGGCTTGAACGTGCTTCCCGCTTCCACGGCAGGCTTGAGCGCCCTTCTCGATTGCCGTCGCAAAGAATTATTCAACAGCGACCGCTATGTCGTCATCCTCACCGGGAGGAAATGATGGACTCCTTTCCGGAAGGTAAGGCAATAATCTATTGCCAAGGGGCGTTCGGAACTCTGAACGGAAAAACAGCCCATGGATTGGTTCGGCGCACAAGACGCTATCATGTTCTTTCGGTCATCGACTCCAAGCAAAAAAATGCCGACTCCGGCCTAATCCTTGACGGCAAGCCAAACGGCATCTTCATCTACCCTAATCTTCAATCGGCATTGAACTCTGCCCTCGGCAATGGCACTCCTGCCACTCATTTTGTCATCGGGCTCGCTCCCGACGGAGGCCGGCTTGGAGCTGAACATCGCCAGGCGGTGCTCGAAGCCATCAGAGCTGGATTGCACGTTGACTCAGGCCTCCATGATTTTCTGACCGAGGATGTAGAAGTCGTTGCTCTTGCCCGCGAGAACAGAGTCCGCATTCGCGACGTGCGCAAGCCTCCTCCGCGGAATGAGCTCCATTTCTTTAGCGGCAAGATTGAGCAGGTCACATCGCTGAAGGTTGCCATGCTCGGCACAGACTCGGCTGTGGGAAAACGAACAACAGCCTGGATGCTGGTCGATGCTTTCCAAGAAGCCGGATACAGGGCAGAGCTCATCGGAACCGGCCAGACAGCCTGGATGCAAGGTGTCCGCTACGGCCTCATCCTCGATTCGTTGGTCAACGACTTTGTCTCTGGCGAGATCGAACACGCTGTCTGGTCCTGCTGGCAAGACCTTCATCCTGATGTCATCATCATCGAAGGTCAGGGGAGTTTGATGAACCCCGCCTACCCGGGCGGTTTCGAGATACTGGCCGCAGGCAGACCCGATGTGGTCGTGCTTCAGCACGCCCCGGCCAGGAAAGATTATGACGGCTTTCTCGGCTATCCAATCCATCCGGTCGATGTCCAGATAAAGGCCATTGAGCTTCTATCCGGAAGACCGGTGGTGGCAGTCACGGTCAACCACGAAAAGCTTTCCAAGGATGAAGTGCCGGAGGCCTGTGAGGCCATAAGCCTTCAAACCGGTCTTCCGGCAGTTGATTTGCTCTTGAGCCCTCCGCACAGAATCATAGCCGCGATCCTGCCCTATCTTAGGCATCAAGAGACCCGTTCCTGGGAAAGCAAAAGATTATGAGCAAGAGGGGCTCGAACAAAGCCGCTGAGATTGAAGACAAGAGTCCGCACAAAGACCCGCTTAAGGCTCTTGATGTCATTACCCGTATTGAAGTCGGCCCAGTCCATTTGGAACGGAGGCGGCTTGTCGCTCCCCACAGGCTAATCCAAAACAAAAAGAGCGACAGCTTTGACCTCATCTATCGCTTTGAGGAAGACGTTTTTGACCCGGAAGAGCCTGAAGCAAGGAATCTTGCCAGTCTGATCGGAGCGCAGGTAGCTTTTAACTACGGACTCTTCTCCAAGGAGATTATCTTTTATGGCCCGTTTGATGGGGTCGACCAAAAATTCATCAAAGAAATGATGGCCAACACTGCCCGCGAGATATACGTCAAAAAATTTCTCGAGCCAAATATCTTCCTTCAAGGAGAAGCAGCCCGCTTGCCTCTGGTCAAGCGCAAAAGCTATCTCAGGGCAGAGATTATCTTTGCTGACGAGCGCAAAGCTTCATCAGTCGAGAAAAGAAAGGGCAAGGAAGATTCCGGATGGCCTGTGAGCAGTTCTTACCACGCCGTGCTCTCCAGCGGAGGGAAAGACAGCCTGCTTACTTTTGGCCTTCTGCGTGAAATTTATGAAGAGGTCCATCCCATCTTTATCAACGAATCAGGACGCCACTGGTTCACAGCCTTGAACGGTTACCGGTATCTCAAGGGCAGATATCCCGAAACTGCAAGAGTCTGGACCAACTCGGACAGGCTGTTTGTCTGGATGCTCAGGCATTTCCCCTTTGTGCGCCAGGATTTTTCCAATGTGCGCTCGGACGAGTATCCCATCCGTCTCTGGACAGTGGCTGTCTTTCTTTTCGGCGCCCTGCCCATACTTAGAAAAAGGGGGATTGGCCGGCTCGTCATCGGCGATGAGTTCGACACCACAGCCAGAGCCTCTCACCAGGGAATCACCCATTACAACGGCCTCTTTGACCAAAGCCGATATTTCGACAACGCCCTCAGCCGCTACTATCAGCGCAAGAAATGGAATATCAATCAGTTCTCGATCATCAGGCCTCTCTCTGAAATCCTCATCGAGAAAATTCTGGTTGAAAGGTATCCTGAGCTTCAGCGCAATCAGGTCTCTTGTCACGCCACTCACACTGAGAGCCACCGCATTCATCCTTGTGGCAGGTGTGAAAAATGCCGGAGAATCGTGGGAATGCTGCTTGCCATCGGAGCCGACCCTTCAGCTTGCGGATACTCTTCAGAGCAAATCGACTATTGTTGTCAGGCGGTGGCTGAAAAGGGGGTTCATCAAGAAAATGCCGGGGCCAGACATCTGACCTACCTTTTGAAAGAAAAAGGCCTCATCTCAGGTTCGCCAAAGGCCCTAAAGGCAAGCCCCAAGCCTGAGATCATGAAGCTTCGTCTCGACCCAGAAAGGTCTCCGCTTGAAGGAATCCCTGACGACCTGCGCCGTCCCCTGCTACGGATTCTTCTCGATCATGCTCAGGGCGCAGTCAAAAGGAGGCGAGGAACCTGGGTCGATTTTAATCCTCTTGAATAGCTCAAGCTAGCGTGTTTTCGAAACACCCAGCCTGGCCAATGACTTTGAAATCTCCTGAGCCTTGACGAAAGACTTAATAAAAGGTATTAAATGGAACAGAATGAAGATCAAGCATTTAGAGGCCTGGCCGGTGACCATGCGCCTCAGCGAGCCTTACACGATTTCTTATGAAACGATTGAATCGACGACCAATGTTTTCCTCCGCCTCGAAACCGAGCAAGGAGTTGTCGGCTATGGCTGTGCCGCGCCCGACTTGCAGATAACCGGCGAAACGTCTGAGAGCGTGCTCAGGACAATCAATGATATCATCTCTCCTTCTATAAAAGGTTCAGACGCTCTGCGGCCGGCCATGCTCCTTGAACGCCTCGACCCGCTGCTCAAATCCAATCCTTCGGCTCTTGCTGCTGTCGACATGGCCCTCCATGACATCCTGGGCAAGGTCAGCAGCTTGCCGATTTGGAAACTTCTGGGAGGCTTCAGGGACAGGATCAGGACTTGCGTCACCATCGGCATCCTTCCCGAGCCTGAGACCCTGGCTCGGGCCAAAGATTGGCTCAGCCAGGGCTTCAGATCCCTAAAAATCAAAGGAGGAATCAATGTTGATTCCGACATTCAGCGGGTGTTAAAAGTTAGAGAAGCGGTCGGGCCTGAGATTGAGCTGCGCTTTGACGCCAACCAGGGATTCACGGTCGAGCAGGCGCTCAAATTCGTCAAAGAGACGCGGAATGCCCATCTGGAGTTGATCGAACAGCCGACTCCCAAGACTGAGCTTGACCAGCTTGGGAAGGTAACAGGCAGCGCCCATATCCCGGTTATGGCTGACGAAAGTCTGATGACTCTCCGTGACGCCTTCCGTCTGGCTCGCCGCAAACTGGCGGATATGGTCAATATTAAATTAATGAAAGTTGGCGGGATAGCAGAAGCCCTTCAAATCAATTCTGTGGCTCGTGCAGCTGGCCTGGAAGTTATGGTCGGCTGTATGGATGAATCAGCCTTGAGCATTGCCGCGGGAGTCCATTTCGCCTTGGCGCGGCCCAACGTGACCTATGCCGACCTTGACGGACACATAGGCCTGGTCGGTGACCCGGCTCAGGGGGCAGTCATTCTTCGCCACGGCACTCTCTTTCCCAACGAAAAGCCAGGGCTGGGGTTCGACATTTAAAAGGCTTAAGGGATAGACTACTTTTAAGAAAGTTTCCTGTCCCCTGTAAGAAAACTCTCGAGGAAAGGAGATTTAAGGATGAAACTCGAAAGACTCTACAAGAAAGTCGTTGAGATAGGAATTAAAAACGACCTGAGAGGAGAAGAAGAGATAAAGAAAATTTTGAAGGAAGAAGAAGACAAGTTTAAAAAGCTCAGGGATGAAGAGCTTGAATATTATGATAAGGACAGGCTTTTCAATCCCTTCACAGATACAAGAATTTTGAATGGAGATCCAAGCCAAGAGATCAAAAAATTGATCGTCGGAATTGATATGGAGGTCGGGGAAATCCTGATGACATATCTTTTGAACAAGGATTTAGAGCAGAAGATCAACCTGGTTGTCTCCCATCATCCACAAGGCTTTGCCCTGGCTCAACTCTATGATGTCATGAAGCTTCAAGCAGATTTGCTGGCCAACTGCGGAATAACCATCAGCGTCGCTGAACAGCTCATGGAGAAAAGAATCGGCGAAATAGAAAGAAGGCTGATGCCTGTCAACCACACCCGCTCGGTTGATGTGGCCAGAGTTCTGGGAATACCCATGATCTGCGTCCATACAGCCTCGGATAACTGTGTGACCAGCTATTTGAAAAGGAAATTCGAGAAAGAAACGCCCTACAGGCTCAAGGACTTGATGGATAATCTCAAAGAAATACCTGAATACAAGAAAGCGGCAAGATTGCAGATTCCTCCCAAAATTGTCAGCGGCAATGAAAATAGCAAATGCGGCAAGATTTTCGTCGATATGACAGGCGGCACTGAAGGCTCCAAAGAGGTTTTCGAAAAATACGCAACAAGCGGTATAAGCACACTCCTGGCCATGCACATCAGCGAGGAGCATCTGGAGAATGCCAAGAAAGCAAAACTGAATGTCATCATAGCCGGTCATGTTTCCAGCGATACCCTGGGATTGAATCTCTTGTTTGATGAGCTGGAAGAGGAAGGAAAGCTTGAGTTTGTCTGCGTCTCAGGCTTTGAACGAATAAGAAAAAAAGAAAGGCCAAATATCTTGAAGGAAAAATAAAAAAGCTTTTTTTCTCATTACTTTAGGCTTATTGATCTTTCTTCTTAGGGGAAGGAGCTTTCCAGCTAAAGAGCGCTGTTACCAGCAGCAAAATCACTCCAGCAAGAAGATACATCTTTCTGTATCCATAAAGGTCTGAGACCCAGCCAAAAAATGTCGAGCCGACTCCCATCCCGATATCAAAAAAGGCCAGGTAAAGGCTTAAAGCTAGGCCCTTGTTTTCCCTTCCCAGGATATCGATGATATAGGTGCTCAAAGCGGGGAAAATGAGCCCCTGGCCAAAGCCGCCGATAAAACCTGTCAAGATGAGCATGGGGAGTGTCCCAATCTGAGAAATCAGAAAAAGGTTGAAGATGATGATGGCTGCGGCTGGCAGGATGACCTGCTTCCGACCGTATCTGTCGGAAAGGTCTCCAATCCCGAGCCGGGTGAGAATAGCCGCCGCAGAGAAAAAGAGAAAAAAGGGCCCAACTCTTTCGATCGGGATGGATTTGGCGAAGATGGCGATGAAATAGACAATGGCTCCTCTGACTGCGCCGTGAACAATGGGCAGGATGGCTATGAAGAGAAAAGTCAACACGGAAACAGGAAAGCCTGATTTTGCCCTTGGAAGCTGGAGAGCATTGTCTGCCCTTTCCACTTCTTTGGTTGATAGAATGCAGAGGAAAGAACCAAGGAGAAAGGCCAAGCTTGAGTTAAAAAGAGCGCCAAAACCGAAGCGGTTGACGATCTCCTCTCCAAGAAGCGGGCCGAAGGCGCTGGCAAGGAGGCCTGCCACTCCGATGATGCCTATCGAATGAGCCAGTTTCTCCACAGGCGCTAAATCTGAGCAGATGGTCAAGGTGGCCGTCATGCTGATTCCCCAGCCTATGCCAGTCATCGCTCTTAAAATAAGAGGAAGCCAGCCTGCGTCTTTGATGAGATGGAAGCAGGGCAGGATGACAATCATCAAGGCTATTCCAAAGAGAGATATCCTCTTGCGTCCTTTGACGTCGAGCAGGCGCCCGAAAAAAGGCCGAACAAAAATGGCCATGAGGCTGTGAATGCCCATGATCAAACCAATCTGGCTCTTTGAGGGATTGAACTGCTTGAGGAAAAGCGGAAAGAGAAAAAAGAGGCTGATACTCATGAATAAAAAGAAATAGCCGCAAAGGGCAACAATAAAATACCTGTTCCAGATGCTTCTCATCTTCTCAGCTTTTCTTCTTCATCTTTTTCTTGGTATTGGAACTAGTTAGACTGGATTATTCATAAATAATCCAGGTTAGTTTATTAAAAGAATATCAGTCGGCAAGGAAAGCAATGATGCACATCGAAATCGCGTCCCCAATCCTCTTTTTTTATTTTCGCACTCTTCCTTTGCTATCGCTTCCTCCTCCTCCGGAATAATTCGCCGAGCCGCCGGAGTCTGCCCGCTCGGGCTGAGCACCGTTATTTTCTTCCACGGAGATAAATCCATATATGGGCTTGTTGCTGAAAGAGGCTATGGTGAGGGTGTACTCTCTATCGGGAAAACCATCAACTTCAAATTCTCTTTCCCCGTGAAGATTGCCGTTTGACCCGCCCGGGCCGGACAGATAGACAATTGGAACGTCCAGCGTGTCCATAGCGCTTATTTTTACCAATATTTTATCTCCGGCATAGGGAGATTTTACCCGGTATTTCTTCTCAATGGCATAAACGCCTTTTTCAGGATTAAGGGTATAGCCGAAGACCTCCTTCCCGCCGCAAAGCGTGCGCGAAACGTTGTAATAAAGTTTATAGAAAGCGCTGCTGCCGAAAAACCAGAGTTCGGGCTGGACGCTGATCGGCGCTGATTTAAGCCATTGTTGACTGCGAGAACCGGAATCGCGCCCACCACCTCCTCCCGGCGCATCCGTCTGCTGCCAGTTGGCATCTTCTCCCAGGTTGGTTTGAGCTCTTGTGATCGTCACTCTCAGCGTCCGGATATGGCATCTGGGTCGATGAGGCTGACCACCTGTCCGGGCAATGCTCCGCTCAAGGCGTCCAGCACCGTGTCTTTTATGGCGTCGATAACAGATGATTTTCTTTTCTTGAGAAGCCAGTCGAAATTCTTGGCGGGTCAGATCTTCCTGGCTGAAGACAGATCCTGCCGAGGCGGCATTCAAAAGCGGTGACAGCACCGGAGAAGAAAAAAGACGGGCTTGAGTCAGAAGCATAAGGCAGACCAGAATGGAAAAGACTTTTTCATTCATAAATCCTCCTTCCCTCACAATTCATTTTTTTTGGCTGGAAAGATTTGTTCTTTGAATTATCTGTCACAGGAAGAAGCGTGAGCATGAACACGATTCTTTGGATGACGATTACTCTTGGCGTTACATTTCAACCAGCTCAACCCTGCGGTTCAGCGCCCGGCCTTCCTCTGTCTTGTTTGTGCTGACCGGACTGAGTGGGCCGATGCCTTTCGCTTTAAGACGGTCTGCCGAAATCATGTATTCGTTGACTAAAGCATTAACTACTGCCTCTGCCCTTTCAGCTGAGAGCTGCATATTGTACTCAAAATCGCCCGTCGCGTCTGTGTGGCCAACCACATAAACTTTCAGGGAACTGTTTGTCTTCAGCATCTCAGCAATTGCGCTTAGGGTCGGCTTAGACTCGGGTTTAATGGCGTAGCTATCAAGGTCAAAATAAATGCCATAAATTGCCACATGTCCTTTGGCTTTGATGTCGCCTGCCAAGGCCGTAGGGTCAGCGACAACTTCCTGTTTCATGGTCGTCCTCTCGACGATGGTCAGTCTGTAGTGGTTTCCGTCAGAGCTGACCCAGAGATGGATCCAGGCCTCTTTTCCGTCCTTTTCAACTTTGGCGTAAACGCCGCGGTCGTAAAGAATCGTCCCCCCAATCTTTTTGATGGCGTTGATGTAGTTCTGCCTGACCTTGAGCTGGCCAGGAGGGTTGATCCCTTCCTGCAGGCTGTATCCTATCACCCATTTTTGGCCTTTGATGACATATCTGTTGTCTTGAGCATCGTAAAACTCGTGCTGATCGTAGTCGAGCTCCTCATAGTCCCTGATGTAAAAATTCTGCATCCTGGAAAGAAGAGGGTGGTCTTTGCTTCCCTCCACATCTTTCTCCTGGGCCAAGGCAAAAGCCGTCAATAGAATTGATAAAAAAACTCCCATTGAAATTTTAGCCCATTTTTTCATGATTATTCCCTCCAACACTGCTTATGCTCGGCTCCTTTCGAAACCCGAACGATTTAAATTTATTGATTCAAATACATGAAAATGATTTTGCTGTCAACCTCTTTAGCTACGCTGGCTGAATGAGCATTCATGCGCCGATTTTTCCTGCTCCCAGCCTCAATGACAATAAATCGGGAGAGGAAGGAATTAAGTTGAGCTTAAGGACCTAAAAGGGACATAACGACTCTCATCGACAATTGCCTAATGCCTCTCTTCTCAAATTTATCTGAAAAGCAAGAGTGCTGGCTGTCTTGGGTATGGGGAAAATAAGCGAAAAGGGGATAATGAAGGAGGGTT